>NZ_CAJHBJ010000009.1:0-100832 GCF_904846595.1 Psychrobacter sp. HII-4
CTTTGATGTCATCAAAGCTTTTCATGCTGCTAGCCATTTGCTGGGCAAGTTTTTTAAGGTCGGTTTGCTTAGTCATTGCTTATTCTCCGGTTAGTGGATTATAAGCAGTTACACAAAGTTTGGGAAACTCTCGCGAATTATAGAGCTACCAGAGATTTTGCCTTAAATTTAAAAATATGATTAAAAAGGAAATATAGTCAGATGACCACAAAAATGTTATACAATAAATCAACTAAACGATTATCAGTATAAATGACCATGACTTACTCCCTAGATTACCGCAAACAAGTTTTAAAAAGCTTAGATGAGGGCATGACCTTTGCCGAAGCTGCTGTTTTCTATGATATCAGTCCAACGACTATCCAGAAGTGGAAAAAGCGTCTTCATAGTAAAACCACCCGATATATTAAGCCCTACAAAATAGAGGATGAAGCCTTAGCTCAAGATGTCAAAGACCACCCTGACGATTATCACTATGAGCGAGCCCAGCGTTTTAATTGTAGCCCAACAGGCATCAGCAAAGCCTTAAAACGTATTGGTATTAGCAAAAAAAAAGACACTTGAGCATCCCAAAACGTCCTCTATTACTCTTAACTCCAATGTTCGGGTAAATACAAACTTGTAGGCTCTAAAGGGTAGTCTTTTTTCGCTTCAACTACTTTCATTATTTCTGAGCGATATTGTATAGCATCAAATTCATAAACTAGATTGCTACCATCTATTTCTATAGTCCATAGCACACTATTGTTTTTAAAAGCTATATTAACTCCTTCCCAACCGCCTTCGTCAGCAATACCTGTAACTGACGTAAATATTAAATATGTACCATCCCCATTTAGTGAACGTACTAGCTCAGATAAAACTATAATCGCTTCGTCAAATTCTGGAAACTGCCATGTTGGCTTATCATCGATAGATAGTTTAATTAAAGAAGCATTTTTAAACTCGTAATTATCAATGACTATAGGATTAATATCTGTTGCATTGATAAGATTAAGATCAAAATTATTCATTTTCATTCGCCTTCTGACGGGAAACATATGGAAACTGAGTAGATCTATCTGGTTTGTCATGATTTATAAAAACTCTCATTTCACCTGTTGGAGTATCGGGAGTACTGATGTTAACAGAATATCTTTTTGCATAACGAGTTATATTATGCATCGTAGATACTGAATCAGGATTTTTAATAGTATCCTCTCTCAAAGCTTTCACATTAACATTTTGTCCAAATTGAGACTTGTTCTTAGTTGACAGCTTACTAGAATCATAAGCATGTTTTTGAGAATGAGGAGTTATAAAGTCTTCAAGATCATTACCTCCACCTTTTTTCCAAAATTGATCGTAATTTTTTGAAGATATTTTTTGGTTATTATCTAACAATACTACTGAGCTGACTAACGATCCCAATTCATCTGCATCTTCCTCTATTTCAGATGAAACTGCTTCGTTATTCCAAGAGCCACCAGCTCCTGCCCCAGAAAACTCACCTCCTTTACCATTAAAACCCGCCCAAAGCCCACCGTCTGCTAAAGCGTCCTTAGTTGCTTGATCAGCCCATTGCGCCATAATTTGCTCAGCCTGAGCGGCATCTACCGTGACATACATTCCTTTGACATTGCCGTTGTTCATCGTGCAAGCATCACCTTCTCTAACCAGCGCCTTGCCTTCGATAAATATCGTGCTTGACCCTGATATAGGTTTGACTTCACCGCCTATCGTCCCTGATTTTACACCGCCCCCAATACCTGCGGCATCACCGAAACATTTGGGCTGAGTGGTTTGATCAAGTAAATATGCAGGCTGACCGTTAAAAAAGGTATGTTCGGCTGTCGCCTCTGCATTATCGATAAATGAGTACAAGGTATAACCAGCAACAGCATCTTTTTTATGTGAAGTATAATTGAATGAGGGTCCAGTACTAATTGCCATGAGTACCGTATCTTTAGAACCTGCTGATGGTAATCTACTCATTATTGATATTCCCTTCCAGAACTAAATCTGATCTAAACGTTGTTATTACGCTAATAAATACCAACTTTTGTGTAATAATACGGGAGCTGCTTCGTAGACGCAATTACGGTTATGGTATCTAATCAGCATTCAACTAGATTTATAGCGGTATATCCCAGCGGAACCATCTGAAAAGGCTCATTAATCAATTAATAGACTACTCATAGTAGACTGCTGTAGTGGAACCACTTAATGAGTACTGAGCATTTTTGGTCTTTCCTTAGCTACATCAGCGATTAGATGCCGTGAGCACTTGGTCATACCTTGTATCTCAGAATAGCTATGACCTGATTTGAGTAGACTTGCGATGATCTTACGTTTTTCAGTATCTTTCCTACGTCCTAAATATTTGCCTTCTGCTTTAGCACGATCAATACCTTGCATCTGACGGTTACGCCGATCTTCATAATCTTTTCGAGCAATGGCTGCGAGCATATCCAGCATCATCGAGTTAATGGCCTGCAATACACTACTCATAAATTCAGTGCTGCTTTCAGGTTGAAGTGCCATATAGGAGGTCGGCAGCTCTTTTGATACAATAGAGAGTTTTTTCTCTGATAACATTCTTTTGAGCGTATCCCAGTCGGCTTGGTTCAAACGCGCCAAGCGATCAATCTGCTCGACTAAGATAATATCGCCCTTATGAGCATCTTCAATCAGCTGCATAAGCTTTGGTCGCACCAAAATAGCTCCTGATTCGTTTTCGACATAGAAAGCAGCAATCTTGTGGCCATGATCGCTTGCAAAGGCGATAAGCTCATTTTTTGCACGTTTAGCGTCTTGCTCTTTGGTAGAGGCGCGGAGGTAAGCTCTGATAAACATAAACACCTAAAATAGTCTGTTATAAGTGGTTCCATTATACCAGTCTGTTTTAAGTGGTTTGTTAATAGATTTAAGGGGCAAAATAACTGGTTCCCTTGGGGTATACCGCACAACAACGAGCATATAAAAAACTGGTTAAATGTTTATTAAATATAATTGTGTCTATAGATCAGACACCGTATGATTATACAAAAGTTGGCCTTATATGGCGTAGTATGACATAGCAACACTTAAACCAGTTTAAAAACAGAGCTTAGTTCTATGGGGGAACATAAATAATGACCACATTACCATCAGCAGGCTCTAAAGATACGGTACTCATGGCAATCAGTAGCGGACCTTCTTTTAATTACACCTCCCATAAAAAAGATGCTGTTGCTGGTTATACCTTGTACGCATTTATCGATAATGCAGAGGCGACTGCCGAACATACCTTTTTCAACGGTCAGCCTGCCTACTTACTTGATCAAACGACCCAGCCCAAATGCTTCGGTGATGCAGCAGGTAGAGGGGGCGGTGTTAGATCGGGGACGATAGGCGGTGAGGTTAAACCCACCTCAGGATCTAGCACGATATTTATAGAAGGCAAGGCGCTTATTAGAGAGGGTGACACTTGCACTATGAACAACGGCAATGTCAAAGGGAAGTATGTCACGGTAGATGCCAGTGAAGCTTACGATATCATGGCAAAATGGGCTGATGAGGCAACTGCGCAAGCGTTAAAAGATGGTGGTTTTTGGGCAATGTCCGAATTAATTTACCAAGCAGAAGCAGATGCTCTTTGGATCAATGTAAAGGGCGATGAAAAAGCATATTATGAAGGACTTAAAAAGATTGCTGAAAGGGATATGGTAGCCTTAGATATATTGACTATGGGCTACCCTATTGGAAAAGTTGGAAGTTTTGCTGCGAAGGCCGGAGCAAAGGGTTTAGGTAGATTTATCACACCCAAAGTTAGAATTGGACCATATAAAGGTTCAACTTCTTCTTCAATTGAACGATATAACAAGTTTCTAAATAACACTACACAAAACACTACCGGTAGTGGAGTAAGAAATTTTTCGAAACCTTCAAGCACTTCTAGAAACAAAGATTGGGAATTATTAACAAAGGATGCTCAGTCTGTAAGAAATATTGGTAAGGATCGTAAATTAGCAATTTTCCCCGATAAATCTAAAGCTATACTTAGACCTAGCACGAGTGGACCAAGAACTATTGAAATACAGAGACCTGATGGAAGTAAAATTGTGGAGATAAGATATGCTAGAGACTAATACGCCTTATATTTCTGAACTAGGAGATACGCTAGATGAAAGTTGGTTTATTAAAGATAAATTAATTTTTGAAAATATGTCTAATATTATCGATAACTTCATTAACTATGATGAAAGCACTATTAATTATAGTACTTTGCGACAAGAATTTAAAAATGAAAAAGTAATAAACATAGAATATGAAAATGAAAGTCACTTTGCTAGTTTTTTAGATTTCCTCTCAAATTATGTAAATCGCAATGTGTATTTTATACCTGCTTCTTTTCATTTAACTGAGGTGGATGAGATGCGACAAGAGTTTTATCCTTACCTGATGGCTAAAGGCTTATTGAGCACTGAAACTTTTCAAAAATCCTTAAATTCTCTTATCTCTATTTACACAGGAGAGTACTTTATCATTCAAGAAAATCATGAATTTCTCATGTTAATTAAGAATGGCGAAGCGATTATTATATATTACTAGCTATTGAGCTTATTTAAAAAAATGCTAAAGCTTTGCATAAGGGGCTTATATTAGAACGTGGTGTAAAATGACAATCAATAAAGTATTAGAGGGTTTTGTTAGCCTATTATGTTTGTACTGGCCTAGTATCGAGCAGTTAATATGTGCGGATGCCACACGTTCTTTCAAGGATGATTGGTTACAAGCAAATTGGGAGTTAATTGTTGAAAGACAGTTAGGGAGTTCTGATCTATATTTAGAAGTATATGGAGACGGTGCAGATTGTAATGATACAAGTTCTCGAGTGCTATTTCCTAACGAAAATGCTACCCATAATCTGATTCTAAAGCCTAAGAATAAAGATAATGTTTATGATATTTTGGGAGAAATTTATATTGATAACAAGGACAATGATATTATTTTTCAAAAGTTCGTAACTATAAAAAAAGACGGCTGGTATAGTCAAGACCATATAAAAGTGTTATAAACTAATTATCAAACCCAATTGTTATTATAAAGACCATGACTTACTCACTAGATTTTCGCAAACAGGTACTAAAAAGTATAGATGACGGTATGACCTTTGCCGAGGCAGCTGAGTTTTACAATCTCAGTCCAACCACTATACAGAACTGGAAGAGACGTATTTATAGCAAAACAACCAGGCAAACCAAGCCCTATAAAATACCAGATGACGTGCTACTTAATGATGTCAAAGAACATCCCGATGATTACCAGTATGAGCGAGCGCGTCGTCTGAACTGTAGCAAAACAGGCATTTATCATGCTCTAAAGCGTCTTGGCATCAGTCAAAAAAAAGACCTTAGAACATCCAAAAGCTTGTCCGATCAAAAGAGCGGCGTATCAGGGAAAGCTTGATCGCTTTACGCAGCAAGGCTATCCCATCGTCTACATGAATGAAAGCGGCTTTGAGCACGAGACCATCCGCTCTCATGGTTACGCGCCTATTGGTAAGCCTTGTATCGATAGCTACAACTGGCAAGGTAAAAAGCGAACCAACGTTATCGGCGCTCTGTATAACAAAATGCTGTTTGCACTGGATTACTTTAATCTCAACATTAACAGCAGCATATTCTACAACTGGTGCAAACACACGCTAATCCCAAGTCTTAAAACCAAATGCGTGATTGTGATGGATAATGCTCGATTTCACAAAAACAAACGCGTTCAAAAGCTACTCAACAGGCATGGTCATCGTATACTATGGCTGCCACCTTATAGCCCTGATTTGAACCCTATCGAGAAAAAATGGGCGCAGGTGAAGTTGCTACGCCAAGGCTGGATGGAGAATAATCTACATAAACTGTTTCATGATATGGGCTGTATCGATTTTATAAAGACTTAACTATATATCAATATGTTATCAGCTTCTAAGCGTTTAACGTCAAGCCATAATTAGGAATAAATATTCTTGCAAACTAAAAATAAAATCTTAAAATTCATACTGATTTGGTTATCAAAGTTCTTCTTACCGCCCTTGGTTGGTGCGGTTTTTTTGGTGTTGGTGTACTCGATATCAACTTTTGATACTATGTTTTGGGGTCATGCTACATTATTAGAGAATATAAGAGTCTCGATAATAATATTAGTAGGCAACATATTTACCTTTTACGTTTATTATTTATTGGCTTACCTCGTATTTTTCTTATATCTGATTATTTTGGAAAAAACGAAGAAGCTTAGCTTATTGGTGGTGATGGTCAGTGGTTTTATTTACGGACTCATACCACTTCTATTTGACCATAAAAGCGTAGAGTCTATTTTGATAGTGGTCATTATCGCCGTCAGCGGTGCGATGTGTGCTGCTTGCTATTACTATTTAGATAAAAAACTTAGGCCGTTATATTCAGTAAAAAATTAAGGCATCAGACTTTATAAGGTGTATGGGATGCTCTACAGCATAGGTCGAGTTAAAACCAGCAGCCCTTTAATAGCGCCAAGTTAATCTGTCTACTTCTTTAAGATCAGGTCTATATTCTTAGCCTCTAACATAGAGGGCATATTTATCTTGCCATCTAAGATGTCACCTGCTTGATTAATCTCATAACAAGCCTTTAAAAAAGCATCTGCTCCTGATGACTGGTCCGAATATTCAAAGGTATCGCACAACCAAGCCGTATTGGACGTGGCTTTGCTTAATGACCATGATGATTTGATATTATCAAAAATATTATTGTAAGTGGCTTTTGGGATGTGATTTTGCGATGTGCCAACCTTTGCACATTTTGGCACTGGAATAGATTGGCCTACCATGGTTTGTACGTCAAGGTCTTCGTTCACAACGTATAAGTATAGCTGTAGAGGATTTAAGGAATAATAATACTGCTTTGGAAAATAAATATTCGGTGCGTCACCTAATTTGTAAATATTTTGAACCTGAGCATATTTAGCCGTTTTGCCGTCGAGCTCAGTATCTCCCGTTTTCACTGTTTTAAGTCGCAGCTCATGAGCATCCTCCGGATCTACGGAGACAAAGGTAAGGTCCATGTCTTCCATTAATTTAATCAGCACTGATGCAACAGGGTATTGACCTTTTGCTATAGCGCTTTCATCAGCTTTACTAATTGAGTTAACGTCTTCACCAACGGCTGAATGGGATTTATTTTGGCTATGAGCCATACCCTCTGTTATATCATTTGCACAAGCTATTAACCCTGATGTAGCAAACAATCCTATCATTATATTTAAAAGTCTTACTCTATAAGACTGGTTCATTTTGTATCCTTTTAAATATAGTAATAATTATCTTATAAACAAATATTCGTTTTTTTCACAAGAGCAAAGCATTGGCTGCACTATATTTTTCAGCAATGATCGATATGGGTATAGCCTACTATTGACGATTAGTAATAGAATTTGCATCTATTGTAATCAGCTTATTATTATCAATAATATAGGCCACCATAACGCTCATAAGACCAGTAATCAAGTTTGCCATACTCATCCGTAATTGTATAAGTTCTATCTGGGAAGCGGTAAAGGGATAATTTGATACTCGTCCATGGAAACCTCTTTGGATATTGAACCGCCCCGGGATTATCAGAGACTCAACTCTCTGAGATATAGCATATAGTTCGATGCCTGTATAGCGCACCAAACACGATTTTATGAGATAAGCGCAAGATTGAACGATCTATCCACTACCCAAAGTTGGACGTTAAGAACAGCACACCCTCGCCATGATATTGAACGTCAAAACAGACATAAAAAGCCTTAGCTAGGCTTTGAGAGATGAAAATGAAAAAAAGTAGCAAGATAATTCTATTGTCCTTGATAGCTGTGCTATTTTTAGCTCTTGGCGTTGGGCTATATGTTCTTTATCAAGGCTATCTAGTGATTTTACATTCTGTCTAGTAAGTAGCTTTAAGGATAATAAAAGAATGAATCAAGTCAAAAAACCTTCGAGTTAATCACAATAATTACACTCACAAGTACATTGACAGCGACCATCAATATATAAAAAATTTAATATAAATAACTTAGGTTCCGTGTTCAAGTCCTCACTAGGGTACCGAACGATTATCATCAAAGCACATTCCCTCACAGAGTATCAATTTTCTTGTAGAATTCCTTGGTTTAGTCGATAATATTTGATTAGAAAAAGCGTTGTGTTTATATACTTACCAGCTTTTTTGAACTCTTTTTATAAGAAACTTAATTTATTGATAACTCGGTAAGGAAAGCTTAATGTCTAATTTTAGATTGGTAGTAGGAGCACTTACGACACTTATACTTATGAGTATAGGTTGTAGTCACAAAGAGCCTAACAACGTTAATGAAGTAAAAGAAAACTCATCAGAAGCCATAACAAAAAACATCTCAGAAGAAGTAGAGGTACGTGGAAGTTTTAAAAGAAGCTTTGAAGTATATCAGCTAGAGGCAAATGGCAAAACTTACTATGTGGCAGATCCAAAACAGCTTTTGATAGAAAACTCTAATAAGATTGGTCAAGACGGCTACTACAAATCGTTCGAAACTTGCGTGGTTGGAGTAATTGGCTCTGAAGGTGGTTACGGGCCTACTGGTAAGTATGAAAACAAAATTACAGTTAGCAAAGTCTGTGTTTAAAAAAAGGTGTACAGCTAATAGCCCAATGCCATTCTAGGAGGTAGCGGGTAGTGTTCAAAATTCTGTGTCATTCCCCTAAACTATGTAAAAAACAAGGAATGACACCATGCAAAACTTTGACTTTAACGAAGCCTTAAAAGGCATTCAAGCAGGTAAACCTATCACAGGCAGTGACGGGGTACTTGCCCCACTCATCAAACAGCTCACCGAAGCTGCCTTAAATGCCGAAATACAAAGCCACCTTGAACAAAGTACGACAAGCAACCGTCGTAACGGTTACAGCAAAAAGACGGTCAAATCAGCAGCGGGTAGCTTCGAGCTTGAAACCCCACGAGATCGTAACGGTGAATATGAGCCTGTGTTGGTCAAGAAACATCAAACTAAACTCACCGCTGGACACTATCTCACCCTTATTTATCCTGAGTGAAAGATCCTCAAATATTACCTTGTCCTCATATTTTTTTGTCACTTGTCTTAGCTCTAACATATTCACTCACCTACACCTAGTCGCTTACTGTCTATTTAATCGTCATTTATTAAATGACTTGTCTTGTGCAGCTCAGCAGTGTATCGGTCAGTTATGACACTTCGATGAAAAAGCCTTGATAATAATCTCGATAAGGGCAGTATTGACCGCTTTATCATTGTTCTCTTTTTTTGACAAAAAAATAGCGCCCATGTAGGCGCTATTTTTAGATAGTAATAACAAGAGATATTGATGACTCAAACAGTATCGTTGGCTAGATTTTTAAAACTAGCGTAAATCATCGACGACTGCCAACATCGCAACCAACGATGCCTCACCCAGCCTCATAGAACGCTCAGGCGACCAGCCTGTCACTGCATCAGGGCTATTATCATTGTCTTTAAAAGGCATCTCCAACGTATTGGCCAGACAATCGAAATGCTCGGCTACCCAATTGGTAGCGACGGTCATATTTGCGGTGCCTGGTGCGTCGATCTCATAGCCATATTCAGACTGAAAATCTGCGCAAGCAAGCTTTAACACCTCTGAGAATCTATCACGCAAATGTGCCAGACGATCATTATAGCTTGGCGTACCCTGTGAGCCGGCTAAAAACACATATGGCAACGCTTCATCGCCGTGCACATCATAAAAGAGGTCAACGCCAGTCTCCTCCATCTTATTGATTACATAAAAGACCTCAGGGCTTTTGTCCAAGCTTGGGTTAGACCATTCACGGTTTAAGTTGGTGCCAGCAGCATTGGTCCGTAGATGTCCACGCACACTACCATCGGGGTTCATATTTGGCACGATATAGACATCGGCTTTTTCTAATAGCTGCTTGGCAGTGGCATTATCGCTGTCTAGCAACGCATATATCAGCCCCTCAACCAACCACTCTGCCATCGTCTCGCCGGGATGCTGGCGAGCGGTAATCCAAATGCTGCGTTTTTGTGTTTCACTACTGCTATCACCATTACCGATTTTTACTAACGTCAAATCACGCTTATCAAGGGTCTCGCCCAGATGCTCCAACGCTACCAATGGGTGCGTTTGGACAGCCGCCAGCAGGTCTTGATGACGCTCATAACTGTATGGGGCAAAATAGGCAATTTGAATAATGTCATATTCCAAGTCTGCCACTATAGTCAACTTGCCATCTTTATAATTGGTAGGCAGACGGAACCAATACTCCCGATCATACGAAGCAACTGCTTGGTAATTCTCCCACCCTGCAACGTATGAGGCCTCCCCTGCATTGACGATATTTAAAGTGTACTGCTCACCTGCCTGACCTGTTAGGCGAAAATTAAACCACTGAAAAAATTCGCCCCCCTCGTCTGGTCGAATCGCCAATTGAATGTCGTCTTTATTTTGTGTATTGATAATATCGATATTACCTGCATCGAAATTTGCCGTGATATGCATAATTTATCCTTTATAAGTTTTATGATATTTATCGCTTACTGCTGAACGGCAAGCGCTTTTGACATACGATTAAGAAACGCCATCAGCCTATTTTAGCAAAAAAAACGCCTCAAAACCCTGCAGGCCAAAGCAGGGTTTTAAGGCGTCCATCATCAGTTAATGATTATCGGTCTTTATTGACCATGACTATCTGCCAAATTATACAAACACCATCCCATCTTCGGTCTGATGTGCCTTGATATCGACATCATAGGCAGCGCTGAGTCGTTGACGGGTCATTACCTCAGTAGGCGTGCCTTGGGCAATAACTCTCCCACCGTTTAGTAGTATCACCTCATCGGTATAGCGATGGGCATGGGTCAAGTCATGCAGCACTACCAAGATACTTTTGCGCTGCTCATGTACCAGGGTGTGTAAATAATGCAATAAAAAACGCTGATGGCGAATGTCAAGATGATTGGTCGGCTCATCAAACATCATGATTTTGGTGTCTTGCATCAGCGCCCGCACGATAGCCAAGCGCTGCTTTTCCCCGCCTGACAAGGTTTGCACACGAGCATCGGTTAGATTTGACAGCTCAAAATCTTGCAGCAAGGTTTGCGCGCGATCAACATGGTGACGATTTGGCCGCTGATACCAAGCAAGGTTTGGCGAGACGCCCAATAGCGCATAATCAAGCACCGTAAGCGGCAGCTCAAAACGCTCATGTTGCCCAACCCAAGCGATATGACCATCACGCATCATCTCATCGATAGGCTGGCCTTGAGCTGTGATATACCCCTGTGTTTTTAACGCCACCCCAGTATGCTGACCCAATACTGTATGCAATAACGTGCTTTTACCTGCACCATTGGGCCCGATAAAGGCGACGAGCTTTTGGCTTGGCACGGTTAGCTTGTCTATTTTTAGCAGCACTTTGTCACCATGCGAGATATGAATATCTTGCATCGACAACAGCTCGCTTGCTTTCTTATGACTTGTATTATTATTTTGACTCGGTTGCCCTGTTTGCATTGACCGTACTGGCCGCACGGGTTTTGCTGCCGCAGCGCTGCGTCCACTTTGAAAAAATGAATCAAGCAATGAATCAAGCATAGTTACTCCTATCAATTAACGGCGGCTACTGCGCACAAACAGCCAAATAAAGAAGGGGCCACCAAGCAGCGCTAAAACGATGCCAACAGGCACATCCACTGGATAAGCGACATGCCGCGCTGTGCCATCAATGAGCAGCAATAATATCGCCCCAAGCCAGCCCGACCAAATCATCAGCCGCATACGCCCGCCACCAAACAAAATAGCCAGCAGGTTGGGCACCATCATGCCAATAAAGCCGATGACGCCGGCTAAGGATACCGCCGCTCCTGTCAATAATGCCGAGGCAATCACCACCAGACAGCGCACCACTCCCACCTTGATACCCAAAGACTTAGCAGCGGCCTCCCCTAGCATCAACCCATCTAACTGCCGACCTAAGGGTAATAAGATAGCCAGCCCCAAGATCATAGAAATCATCGCATAGCGCAGCGGCACAAACCCCGCCTCCGCCATACTGCCCGACAGCCAATTGGTCGCCGAGCGCAGCACCATATCATCAGACATAAATAAAATCAGACTGACCACGGCCGCACAAAACGCACTGATCACAAACCCTAATATCAGCAGACCCATCTGCCCGCCGCCCAAAAACCGATGACAAGCGAGAATAAACAAACACACCAATACGCTTCCGCTAAAAGCGGCAAGCGGTATGCCAACGCCGCCAAACCCCAACGCCAATACCAGCACCACCCCAAGCGCTGCCCCACCTGACGTACCGATTAGGCTCGGATCGGCTAATGGGTTTTCAAACAATGCCTGCAGCGCCGCCCCGCTGACAGACAACGCCATACCAACCAGCAATGCCGTCACCACGCGCGGATAGCGCAGCTGCCAGATAGTATCGTCAAGATGATTGGGGCTTGACCAGTCGCCAAAGCCAATACCAAGAGCCAGCCAAATCAGTAGCAGTGATATGGCCGCCGCCACCAGATAATAAAGGCTGTGCTTGTATTTACTTGATAATACAGGGGTCGGTACTGTTAGTGTATTTGCCATGGAAAGTATCGTTTTATGTAGATAAAAACTCAGTGAGTATATTTGCTTGATGTAGATTTTTTACTTAGGCTATTTTGCGAGTGCATTTAGCTTTTTTAGCACTTCAGGCGACTGTAAGCCATAGCGCAAAAAATCATCGGCTGGCCAAAAATGGACGCCGCCATTTTTACCTGCTGTACTGGCAGCAACCTCAGGACGCTTACTAAATTGACTGACACCGCCAACGACCGCCTCATTATGCTCAGCAATGACAATCACATCAGGCTTGGCGGCCAGCCAGCCTTCTCTCGACAAGGGTTTTAGCCCCGATACGTTGGCGGCATTGATTCCGCCCGCACGGCGAATCAGCTCATCGCCTACCGTACCCTTGCCAGCGACAATACGGCCATCGTAACTTAGCAGATAGCGCTTACCGGTTTTTGCCATAGGACTCATCCCTGCCTGCCAACGCTTGGCGAGCTGCGACCCGGCAGCTTTTTTATCGACATAACTACCAATGGACTTGATACTGCTGGCAAAGGTGCTGACTTCTTCTTTGGGTGCGACATTGACGGCTTTGACTTTTAGTCCATTTAGGCGCTTATAGATACTCGCCGGCTGTACCATATAGCTGCCGAGCACCAAGTCAGGCTTGACCGCCAACACCGACTCGGCGGTGATATTACGGTGCATGCCCACAGCGGGCACGCTCTTTAGCGCCGGATTTTTATTGGTAGCATCTTTACCTACCAGCTTATCGGTCGCTCCTAACGCCACGACCACATCGGCGACATCGGGACTCATGGCGACGATACGCTCATAAGCTTGAGCAGAAAGCGACGGCACGGCCAATATACTAAGGATGGCAGCCGTACTGATAGCACCACGGGTACGTTTTTTATTGATAACTGAGTGCGTGAGTGTTGTTTTTGATAAGGCAGAAAGCATACGTACTCCTAATTTACTAACATAAAAAATGACCCTATATATAGCTAGCTCAAAACAAAATGCTTATAAATTCATACTCGTTGCACGTTCATATGAGCGTCTCGACTTTATTTTGAACTGACTATATTTATAAGCCATTAATGTTAAATAATTATCCAAAATTGATTTTTATGATTGATTTATGCGCTCTCTACTTCAGCCATGACAGCTGGTGCTGACGCTTCTGTATAGCCATGTTCGTCGACAACATTAGCAACTATTTGCTGCCATTCAGCCAGCTCAGGTGTGCCTTCGAGTCGTTGACCAAACACGCTAAAGACACTCGACCCTTTATTATCAAAGCCCTCAATACAAGTCACGACGCCATCTTTGGTAGGGCGTTTGACGCACCATACTTGCGCCAAAGCTTTGTCTTTGAGATGCAGGGTAAAGTCATTGTGGTCTTTGTCTAAAATATTAAACCAATCCCCCATGCGTTTAAGCGTCTGCACCGTACCCGTTTGAATTTGCACAAGTCCGCTATTACCGACAAATATCATAATCGGACATTTGGCATCACGGGCCTGAGTAAATACCGCTTCGACAGCGCTAACCTCAAGCTGCTGCGTCATCTGCTCTGGCGCTTGACGGTAGCTGCTGGCACGGTCGATATCGAGATTTTTTAATAATGAATGAAACTGATGCACATCTGTCATTGCTTGCCAGTCTTGTTGGAGCTGCGTGCGTGCGCCTTCATCCAGCGCCTTGTAGCGCCAGTCACTTAGCGGCGCTTGTACCTCTAACATCAGCGTCTCCGTATTTACCGTCTGCTGCTGCGCCGCAATCAGCGCCTGCCAGCTGGCGATATTCTCATCGCTTAATTCGCGCAGATAGACTTTATCAATCGCCGCTCCCTGACCGTTATAAAACTGAATGCTATAAGACGGTTTGCCTGTGCGACTGGTATCGGTGACCGCCAGCATATGCTGCCACTGCCACATGAAAAACCGTAAATCCAAACCACCAACATTGAGCGCCAATCCCATCTTTTCGCCGAGTTTTAAATTGTGATACGGCGCGGTTTTTTCATGTACGGCCAGATCGTTTCTGACGATGCTCTCAACACTGCCAAAACTTGCAAACTGCTGTAGCACTGCTTTGCACTGATCTCCGATGTACTGACTGTAAGGCGATGCGAGCATCAGCTCAAACTCACTGACCCCCAATGCCGCCGCCCCTTCTGTCGGAAACAGCATCGGCGTGTTTGCTTTTAGTGCTTGGTACTGCTGCCACAGTTCGGTATTTTTTGTGATTAAAGATAACGGTTGACTCATGAGGGTCTCCATAAAATAAATAATAAAAAGCCAATCAGCTCGCTATATACGTAAAGAGATGTACAGCAAAGAGATAAATGACTGAATAATAATCGCCGCCTTTGGCCAAATCTATCTCACTAAATCAAGCAAAATGGCAGCGCTCCATGTTTGTGCTTATCGTTTTTGTCAGACGGTATTGGACGGGAATGATTATGGCAACATTTTTTTAGTTTGTAAATAGAAATAATTATCATTTACATGTTGATAATTATTATCGTTTGAAATATGATGTCTGGGCTTTGTTACTCGTATTGAGTTTTTAAGTAACAAAACCTTGAAGAATTAAATCACCACTAGCCGCTTATTTTGTTGTTTTGATAATTAATCTTAATAAAGCAGAGCGTCAAACCCCTCTGTTTTTTGCTTTCTCTTTTACGAAGGTTGTTTTGTTTATGTCGATGTCCCCGCTTCGCTCTTATTTACCAGATACCCGCTTCTCTACTCGTTTACCACAGTGGCGACAGCGTGCTTTGGTCACTAGCATCGCCTTAGCGTTATTTGCATTGGCCCCTGTCAGCGTCCAAGCAGCAGATTTTGTGGACGACACTCCTGAGCTTACCGATGATACTGCCCTACCAAGCGTCCGTCTCGACCCTATCGTGGTGACCGCCACACGCTCTGAGCGTGCCTTAAGCGATGCGCCAGTTGCGATGCAAGTACTGAGCCGCCAAACGCTCGATGACAACCACGCCCATACCTTAAAAGAAGCACTGGCGCTGTTGCCCAATGTTTACTTGCGCGAAGTCCATGGCAAGACAGGCTATGAAGTCAGTATGCAAGGCTTCACCGGCGATCAGGTATTGGTGCTCATCGACGGCTTACCGATTACCGCCAGTACGGGCTCGACGGTGAACTTAAATCAATACATGAATATGGATATCGAGCAAATAGAAGTGGTACAAGGAGCGGCGTCAGCGCAGTTCGGCAGTGCAGCCATGGGCGGGGTGATTAATATCATCACCAAACCTATCGGCGCAGCGACAGGACATATCACCACCGAGATTGCCAGTAATGATGAACAAAACCCATCAGGTAAAGAAATAGACGCCAACAAACGCTATGTCGAAGCCAGCGTAGAAGGCGCTTTAGATAAAGCTCAGCGTTTTCAGGCGCGCCTATCAGGCTCATATCTAGACAATGACGGCTTGAGCTTGGATCATAAAGCGTGGCCCAGGTTCAAAGACGCCAGCGAGCAGTCACAAATCAGCGCACGCCTAAGCTATCGCCCTGATGGCAAAGGCATATCAAGCGATAGCAATAGTAGCGACGATAGCCGCGTGGTCAAAAACGCTCAATATTGGCTAGAGGCCAGTCACTATAAAGAAGATGACGTCAGCCGCTTTAATTACTACGTGGCACCGCGCTATTTGGCGCAGCAGCGAGATGAGCACATCAGCAAACAGCGCTTTAATGTCGGTGCGCGCGCTGATATCACGCCGCATGCAGACGATCGTAGCAAGACCTATCGGCTGTCCGCTCAAGCGCTGCATGAGGACTATCAAAGTGAGTCTAATACCAAAACCCAGCAGACCATTACCAGCGCCCGTGACACCGACATCAGTACCACGCTAGCGCAGGCACAGCTCGATCTACCTGAGTTGGTGCTATCCGGCGAGCACATTCATCTTATTCAGATCGGCGGGCAGCTTCAGCAAGACAAGCTGAGCCAAACGAAAAACCAAGTCAGCGAGCTGATCAGCGATGAGGTCAGCCGTGACGTCGGTGAGCTGTATATACAAGACGACTGGCTAATCGGTGAGAACTGGGAGGTACTGAGCGGGATTCGCTACCAAAACGATGAAGACTTTGGTGGCCATACGGCGCCAAAAGTATCGCTCAAATATAATCTCATGGACGCCAGCGGCCGCGAGCATATCTTGCGTGGCAGTATTGGCGGCGGTTATCGCGTGCCCAATCTAAAAGAGCGCTACTACGTCTTTGATCATAGCAATTTGGGCTATAAAGTGATGGGCAACCCAAACTTGCAGCCGGAGACCTCAACCAGCTACCAAATCGGCTACCAAGGTCAGCTGAGCGATACACTCAACCTCACCGTCAATGGTTTTTATAATGACGTTGACGACCTTATCCAAACCGACGAGGACAATGCAACCTTTGATGGCAATATCGCTGTTTATAAATATATGAACGTCGATAGCGCCAAAACCTACGGCGGCGATATCGGTATCGACTGGCAAGTGGACGAGCGCGCCAAACTACAAGCCAGCTATGCATATCTCAAGACCCACAACAATGTCACCGATACCGAGCTGACCTATAAGCCCAATCACAAGGCCATGCTGGCACTTGACTATCAAATCAACGACAAGCTACAGCTGATTCCGCGCCTCAACTACGAATCCAAACAGCTCGTCAGCACCAGCACACAGGCGTATTCACCGTCTTGGTGGACGCTCGATAGCAAGCTCAACTATGACATGACGGCAAACCTGAGCCTATACGCGGCGATTAATAATATCTTCGATGTACAGCGTAATGTCACCGATGCCAGTGACTATCGCCCGATCGACAATCGTGAATGGTTACTGGGTGCCAGCTATCACTGGTAAGCCCTTGCCCGCACTTATATTAAAGCAACTTTTGTAAAGCAATTGTTGAAAAAACTCTGTCTATAGCGCTGTTTTTATCTTTAGCCAAAACAACAACCATCAAGGAGCCTGACATGACCAAACCCACCCTAGCAATGAGCACCAAGCCGACCAAATTGGCACTACTTTTTAGCAGCAGCCTATTAGCCCTTAGCATGACCGGCTGCGGTGGCAGCAGTGATGGCTCGAGTAGTGGCAATAACGGAAATAGCGATAATGATGGCAGCACACCGCCTGCCAGCAGTGCCAGCTTTAGCGAAACCGCCACATGGCAAGTCACCAACCTAGCACCTGATAGTGCCACTTGTTATGACTTTGATGCCAAAGCTGAAAGCTCATGTGACGGCGATACATGGGATATTAAGTTTGAAAACCAAGCACGCTCAGTCAAGCTTTGGTCCAATAGTGGCGACTCTGGCGCAGGCATGGGCGGGGTTTTTGGCTTGATCGATTGGTCTGATCTGAGCCGTTATACCAATGCCACCCTTGACCCTGATACAGGCCGTGACATCAGCCTGCACTATAACGAAGACCGCAGCGGCGGGGTGTTTACTGCCAAGCCTTGGTTTGAGTACAACTTACAAGGCAATCATCAGCTATATCCCAACAACCGCGTCTATATGGTCACCACAGACAGTAGTCGCGCCATGACAGACAGCAGCGTCCAGCAGCCGATCTATGCCTTGCAAATCACCAACTACTACAATGATGCTGGAAAATCTGGCTACCCAACCATTCGCTGGATTGATACGGCGCTACCAAACAAGGTACAGACCCAAACCATTAACGCAACCAGCAATGATGATTGGGTATATGTCGACCTAAAAACAGGCCAAAGCAGCACGGACAAAGACAGCACTTGGCAGATCGGCTTTAAGCGTAATGATGTGATTTTGAATGGTGGAGATTCGGGCAGTGGTAAGATTGGCGGTTATCTTGCCGTCACACCAGCAGGATATTATGATGCAAAAGACGAGCCTATTGTCAGTCAATTTATCACCGATGGTAGTGCAGCGACCTTAGCCGACCTTACCAGCACAGCAGACTACGACAAGCCGCTAAGCGCTAGAAGCTGGGTGATTGACAGTAAAGGCTCAGATCTCAACCCTGCGTATACTGGCAACTTCCCGAATTTGGATTTTGGCTGGTACACCTACAATGGCATGACCCATCAGTTAAATGCCAAACCACTTGATAGTGCTCAAGGCGCCCTTATCAGATCTGCTGAAGGCAACAGCTATGCGCGTGTGCGTTTGGATAAGATCAATTATCCTGATAGCACGGCGACGACGGCGACCTCGTGGGAGTTTAAACTAGACATTCAGCCAGCTTCTTAGGCTGTGTTTTTTCACCCAGTCGCAAAGCAAGAAATCTATATAAAAAGCTATTTTTTATAGCTTCTACTTGTCATAGCTTCTATTTATATAGCCTGTATTTGTTTTTTATCAGCGTTCAGCCTTATAAGCATCTATAGGGCGAACGCCAAGCTTCTTTAAAACCCTCAAAAACGTACATTTATTGAGTCTTTATGTCCCCTCGCGCTGCCGCTTCTTTGTATCATATGGTATGGGCGCACTATCGCCTGCCGTTTTTAAAAGTTGTTTTATTAAACCTGCTCAATGCCGCCGTCAGCGTCGGTATCATCGCGTATATCAATCACACCTTTATCAGCCAGTCTGTCTTTAGTGCTTTATCATGGCAGAGCTTGGGGCAGTTTTCGCTATTGGTGCTGCTATTGCTAACGACCACGTTTTTAGCACAATATGCCCTCACGCGCTTGGGTCATCGGTTTGTCTATGAGCTACGGACAAAACTGGTCAAACAAATCATCGACACCGCCGTGCCGCAGATAGATAATCTAGGGAGCGCACGCCTACTTGCCAGCCTATCCTCTGACATTCAGTCTATCACCACCGCGTTTGTGCGCATGCCAGAGCTGGTACAAGGCGTGATTTTATCGGTAGGTGTCGGGCTGTATCTGGGCTGGCTGTCGCTGCCATTGTTATTGATTGTCATGTTCTGGATTGTGATGACGATTTGGATCAGTACTATTTTGGTCAAGCACGTCTATACGCATCTGACAGAGCTACGCGAGATCAATGATGATTTATACCAAGATTATCAGTCCATCATAGAAGGGCGTAAAGAGCTGGCGCTCAACCAACACCGCGCCCAAAGGCTGTATAACGACGACTTTTTGCGGCACGCCAAAGCCTATGAACAGACCGTGACCAAGTCTGACACCTTTCATTTATCGGCAGTAAACTGGTCCAATATCATGATGTTTGCCGCGATTGGTATCATCTTTGCTGTCGCAAGCTCTCTGAACATCTCCATGACTGTGGCCACGACGTTTTCTTTGACGATTTTATTTATGCAGTCCCCGCTCCTACATGCTGTCGGCGCTTATCCCACGCTACAAACTGCCCAAGTGGCTTTAGAAAAAATACAGGCGTTGGCACTTGCTGATTATCAGCCGGATTTTCAAACAGACAGCGCGGCGACAAACTGGCAAACCATCTGTTTTCAGGATATCTGTTATCGCTACCCACACAACACCGATAGCCAAAACACCGATAGCCAAAATGTGACAGCTATCGACAGCAAGCATGCCGATGATATCTTACAGTCTGTTACACTAACTTTGCAACGCGGCGATGTGGTGTTTTTGATAGGGGCAAATGGTAGCGGCAAGTCTACGCTGGCCAAGATCATCACGGGGATTTTTGCCCCGACGACGGGCACCGTAACAGTCGATGGAAAGCTCATTCATTCTCAAAACAGCGATTCACAAAGTAGCGACTTACAAACTAACAACTTACAAAGTAGTGCCGATTATCGCCAACTGTTTTCGGCGATTTTTAGCGATCAGCATCTGTTTACGCAGCTCATCGGTCCTAAAGGACAAGCGCCTGATCGAGTACTGACCGATACATGGCTGCATCAGCTCAATCTGCAAGACAAAGTGAGCATCACTGACGACATTCTCTCTACCGATAAGCTGTCACAAGGCCAACGAAAACGACTGGCCATGCTCATCACTGTCGCCGAACAAAAAGACATCCTCCTCCTCGATGAATGGGCCGCAGACCAAGACCCTGCCTTTCGCCGTGTGTTTTATCAAACACTGATACCCAAGCTCAAAGCCATGGGCAAAACCTTGTTTATCATTAGTCACGACGACAGCTATTTTGAGCATGCCGATCGATTGCTACTGATGAAAGCAGGCCGACTGATAGAGCTAAACGCTGAAGAACGGCAGCGTGCCAGCATCGACGCCATTACAATGCTCAAATAAATGACGCGCGCTTGGCACGATACGCACTACTCGCAGTGGTCGATACTTCTATAGTCAATCCGATATAAAAACGATATGGCGAGATGAAGTGTCGTTTTACGCAGCATCGAGCAGCGCAGGTACAGCACGCAAGAAAACCAACGCTTTATCGAGCAACTTAGATTCGACTATACGAAGTCCTTGAATGCAATTTTCTAATGATAACAATTATCATTAATGTTATTATTATCATTGTTGTAAGTATTGTTACAACTTTGTACCCAAAAGCCAACCATTTCAGTTCAAAAGGACATCAGATGCGGTCTCATTTACCCCCTCTATCTATCCGAACCATCCGAAAAAAACACCTGACATTGGCCGTACAGATCGGCCTCTTAATGGGTGTCAGTCATATCGCAGCCGCTCAATCGATTGCGGCCAAGACAATCGACAACTCAGGCAGTGCTGAGTCGTCTACAGGCGCAGAAGTCATCAGCGAAAGTGAAACGACCACTGCTGCGACCTCGATCGCCCCATCGACCACGTTAGAGGCCATTACTGTCTATGCCGATGGCTATCGCAGCACCGGTACCAAGACCGCCTTAGACCCTGAAGATGCGCCCATGAGCTATACCCGTATCGATCAGGAGCTGTTAAAAAAGCGCCAAGCAGATAGTGTCAACGCTGCTTTGCGTTATGAGCCAGGCATAAGCTCGGAGAGCCGCGGCACAGTCTCTATCTTTGATGAGTATAATATCCGCGGTTTTAAAACCTACTCAAATTTTTATGACGGCCTCAGACTGCCCTATGATGGTGCGTGGAATCTGATGCCACAAGTCGATGTCTATGCAACTGAAGCGGTCGAGGTGGTCAAAGGTCCCGCCTCTTCGCTCTACGGTTATGCTGCACCAGGTGGTATGGTCAACCAGATCGCCAAAACCCCAAAGAGCACGCAAGAAACCGAAGTACAGCTGCGACTTGGCAATCAAAACTTAAAAGAGGTAGCGGTCGATACGACAGGACCAGTCAGCGATGCGCTTAACTATCGCTTGGTGGCATTAAAACGCCAAAAAGACGGTCAAATGCAGACCACCGAAGAAGAGCGATTACTGATTAATCCATCGCTTGAGTGGCAGGCGACTGACGATGTCTCTGTGCTTGCCAATCTGTTTTATCAAGATGATCCAGAAATGGTACCATCCACCCCATTACCTGCCGTCGGTACTGTCTATAATGCCAGCTATGGCAAATTAGACAGCGACGCCTATGCAGGCGATGAATGGAATCATTTTAGTAAAGAAGTACTGATGCCAAGCATTACGGTAAACTGGGATATCAATGACAATCTCACCTTTAAGCACATCTTACGCTACACCGATGCCGAAGCTGAGCAGCGCAATATGTATAATAGTGGCGGGTTGGTCGATGGTAGCGATAAGATCTTAAACCGCGTGGCGTATACCACTGATGAGCGCATGAAAAACTGGACCACAGACAACCAGCTGGCTTATAAGTTTGATACTGAAAATACCTCACATAATCTATTGTTTGGTGCTGAGTATCAAGAGACAGATAGCAATGCGGTTTATTATGATGCGGGCGCAGCGGGTACGCCAAACCTTGACTTATCAACCCCCAATTTTTCCCAGATCGATATCGATACCCTGCCGCTAGATACCTATCGTCAAGACGAAGACATCGAGCAAAGCCAGCTTGGGCTCTATGTACAAGATGAGATGCAGTGGCAAGACTTGACCGTGATTGCTGGCTTGCGTCACGATAAGTTTGAGAGTATCACTGAGCAGACCAAAGCCGCACAAGGCGCGGTGTACGATGCACAAACGATCGATAATGATGCCTCAAAAACCAGTGGTCGTCTGGCGGCCATTTATGATTTGGATAATGGTTTATCGCCTTATGCCAGCTATTCGCAGTCGTTTCAGCCTGTCGTTGGTAGCAACTTTATTACCAATGAAGCGTTTAAACCCACCACCGCCGACCAGCTAGAAGCGGGTATCAAATATCTGTCCTCAGATCGCGCGACCAAAGGCACGCTCGCTGTCTTTGATATCACGCAAAAAAACGTCGTGGTCGCAGACGAAATCAACTATAGAAGCCAAACTCAGACCGGTGAGATTGAGTCAAAAGGCTTTGAGATATCAGGCAGTCATATGCTCAATGACTGGGTGGATGTTGCGGCAAGCTATAGCTATACCGACGCTGAGATTACAAAAGATGAATTCAACCCTGATGTGGTCGGCAATACCCCAGCGCAAACAGCTAAGTACAAAGCCACGCTGTGGACCGACTACTACGCCACAGATAAGCTTACACTGAATGCAGGCGTACGCTACGAAGACGGCATGCAGCTTGATAAACAAAACTCGGATGAGCTACCAAGCGTGACCTTGGTCGATATCGGTGGCAATTATCAAATCAGTCCGATGCTGGCTGTCGGCGCGAGTATCAATAACTTGTTTGATAAAACCTATGTCGGTGCCTGTTACGATATCAACAACTGCTGGATGGGGCCTGAGCGTCAAATGTCTGTCAGTTTGCAGGCGACGTTTTAAGCGTTAATCAAAAAGGCTGGTGTTTTGGTGGAGACTGACCAGAGCACCAATGCTTTATAACTGGCCTGATGACATCCCCTACAAACAAAGCATCTCCGGTAAACACACCTACCGCCTTGTCTGGATAAGTGCTGTCAAATACCGCGTACGCTAGGTGATCATCAGTATGACCTAGTGTCTCGAGCACCCGAATCTCAAGCTGCCCAATCGTGAAACAATCACCCTCATACACCGTCTACTATATTTATCGTTATCGTTGATGTTTTATGTCGTTATAATTTATTCAAGCCGGTGCTTACCGCTTATTGAATTGATGATTTTTTATAAGCTGTTTTATGGGCAAGCAGTTCACACCAATATTTATTTAAAATTTAGCACAGACCAGCGCCACAACATACAACAACATATATTAACATAGCCATTATCTGCTTTGGTGCTAAGCGATGGGTAGCGCCGCCCTATAGTCGATTCTAAATAAAACAGATACATCATATGTCAACGTGGAACTGGTATAAATTTTCCTTGCGTGCTGTGCCTGCGCCGCTCGATGCTGCGTAAAATTTATCCCAGTCCCACTGTATCGTTTTTATACGGAACTCACTATACTGTGAAAATTTTACTGATAAGAATAGATAGATAAAACCTTACTGATCAAAACAGCAGGCATAAAAAATCGGCCTGCAAGCAGACCGATTGGGGCGTCATTTTTATGTTTTTTATGAAGAGCTATGCAGACGCCTTGGCGCTAGGAGCATCTGCGCGGCTGATGGTAATACCGGTAAAACCGAATATCAATGTCAAGAGCAGTGACAAATAGCAGAAAAACGCATAAGGCAAATAATCCAGTACAGGAACGCCTAACGCCTGACTGATAAATACCCCGCACACACTCCATGGTACCAGTGGATTGATGACCGTACCTGCATCCTCAATGGTGCGTGATAGATTTTTGGGATGCAGGTTCAAGCGCTCAAAGGTCGGGCGAAACGCTGTTCCTGATAGTAAAATACTCAAATACTGCTCACCGATCAACACATTGATACTAAGCGCGGACATCGCCGCGGCAAAGATTGCGCGCCCTGCAGTGGTCAAGCTGCCTTTAATCCCTGATAGCAATGCTGGCAAAATACCCAATGCCGTCAGCAAGCCACCCAGACTCAGCGCCAGCACCACGATTGCTTGGGTAAAAAACATGCTTTGTACACCGCCGCGCGATATCATCCCTGCCACTTCGCCCAGCTCTAGCGACTCAGCTGGCGTATAGCCTGCAAATAAATAGCCGCCCAATTGCCCGATACTGGGTGAGCTATGAAAATAGGTGACGATAAGGGCGACAAAAATAGTACAGATGATGGTATAAATGGCGTTGACGCGAAACACTGCCAACCCTACCAACACGACAAAAGGCAGTACCGCATAGTTTTGTACCAAGCCGCTGTCTATCAGCTGGTTTTGTAGTACAGTCACTTGACTTAAGTCCGAGCTCACCGTCTGCCCCGAAAAAAACCAAAACAATATCACGGTCAGTATCCATGCAGGGATGGTGGTATACATCATATTGCGAATATGGGCAAACAGATCAATCCCCACCACAGATGAGGCGATGGTACAAGTATCGGACAGCGGCGACATCTTATCACCAAAAAACGCACCCGACACCACCGCACCTGCAGCGATAGCGACGTTGGCATCAAACGCATGGCTCATGCCGATAAAAGCCACCCCAAGAGTCGCCGCGGTCGTCAAGCTACTGCCTAAGGCCACGCCGATAATAGAGGTCAGTACAAACGCTGAAATATAGTAATACTCAGGCGATATCAGCTGAAAACCAAAATACATCAGCGTCGGGATGGCACCAGACATCATCAAGGCGGCGACCATCAGACCGATAAAAAAGAACAAATATATCGCGCCAATACCGCGCATCACGCCAGAGGCCATCTGCGCTTGCATGTCATCGAAGCTGAGGCCTCGAAACAAACCAATGGCCAGTAGGACACAGATAGCGAGTATCAATGAGAGATGAGGCACCCAGCCAAAGCCGATCATGGTGACGCCCATGATCGCGATGACGATGGCAGAGATCATAAATGCCAGTTGAAAAGAGATTTGAGTGAGTATTTTTGGTGGCATCACACATCCTTAGATTGCCAGTGGATTTGGCGTTAGGGTTGGCTTTGGTGTGGCAAGTTTAATCAGTTGCTCTGATTATTACTACCCTGATTATTTACCAAGTAGGCTATCGGTCTTGGCAGCCATGACAAAATCATTGCGATGCAGCCCCTTAATACTGTGTGACCACCAAGTAACCGTGGCCTTCCCCCACTCTACCAATATGCCTGGATGATGACCTTCTGCTTCGGCGATATCGGCAAGCTCATTGGCAAATGCCATGGCCGCGACGAAGTTTTTAAACTTATACTGGCGCTGCAACTGCCGGATACCATCGACCTCGATAAGTGACCAATCAGGAATCTGCGTTAATAGTTCGCGCGCTTCAGTCTCACTGACTGTCGGGGCACCGATACGGCAGGCTTCGCAGCTGGCTTGGGATAGTGTCGTCATAATAAACTCCTTTTATTGTCATGATTACGTTTTTACGTGATATACGTCCGTGTTAAAGCAAATAAAGCAAATCAGCAGTTGGCATCCATGGCATAGCTCGGCTCAAACAAACCCAGTGACATCGCTTGCTTGACCACGCCCATGATATCGCTGTCGACGATATCAAACAGCGTATCCAGCTCATCAATCACATAATAAATAGGCTGGATATGGTCGATACGATAAGGGGTGCGCAGCACATCGAGCAAATCAAACGCCCGATGCTCAGGCGTGTCGCTCAGCGCATATAATGTCTCAGACGGTGAACTTAAGATACCGCCACCATAGATTTTGCGGTCTTTTGGGGCATGGCCTACCAGTCCAAACTCGATGGTAAACCAATAGAGGCGCGCCAAAAACCACCGCTCTTCTTTGCTGGCGTTGAGACCTAATTTGCCATAGGTTTCATTAAAAGCGGCAAATGCAGGATGAGTCAGCAGCGGGCAATGACCAACGATTTCATGAAAGATATCCGGCTCTTCGATATAGTCCATGTCATCCATGCGGCGAATAAAAGTCGCAACAGGAAAACGCCGCTGGGAGAGCAGTTTAAAAAACTTACCAAAGCTAATCAATGCTGGCACAGCAGCCGTTTGCCACCCTGTGGTCGCTTGCAAGACATCATCGATAGTAGCCAATTGCGGAATTTGGGTGATGGGTAGCTGCAGCTTTGTTAGGCCGTCTAAATATGCTGAACAGGCGCGATTGGGGATTTGTTTGGCTTGTCGCTCGAGCAGCGTTTGCCACATGAGGTGCTCATCATCGCTATAGGCAATATGGCCGTCGCTATCTGGCTGGTGCGAGACATATGGCTGCTTTTGCGGCGCTTCTAGATAGGAAGCTTCTAGACGAGAAGCCGCTAGATGGGCGCTGCTATTAGTGTTATTAGTGGTATTGATATTAGTGCTATCGGTAATTGAGCCGTCAGCTTCTTGTTTTTTGCCGATGTCATTTTTGTGAGTGTTGCTGACAGCGCGTTGATAAGAGGGGATATGTGAGAGGCGATCCATGCCTGTACTCCTTATATGACGATTGTTTTTTCTATCAGCCCATTGTCCCCTACCTGTTGACCATTCAAACTGGCGCGTCTATCACGTCGCCTAATCGGTCAAACAAGCTAGCCAGTCAGGCCAGTCAATGCGGATAAGACTAAAAATACGCAAGCCAACTGCTACGTATAATGAAGCAAGTGGACAAGACAAACTCCTTTTGTCTTGCCCGCAGCTATAGCTATAGCGCTTCTGCTTCTGGTTGACCGATAGCGCCGCGGCGCACTTGGTCGCGCTCGATAGATTCAAACAACGCCTTAAAATTACCTTCGCCAAAGCCCTCTGCATAATCGCCTTTACGCTGGATAAATTCAAAAAACACTGGACTGCCTAAGATGGTCTCGGAAAAAATCTGTAGCAGCAAGCGAGGCTCATTGCCCTCAGTCGTGCCATCTAGCAAGATACCGCGCGTTTGCAGCGCCGCGACATCCTCACCATGACCCGGCAGACGCTCACTTAACATGTCGTAATAAGCAGCGTTTGGCGCGGTCATCAGCGGAATGCCCGCCGCTTTGAGCAAATCGATACTCGCCAGCAAGTCGTCACTGGCTAAGGCAATATGCTGAATGCCTTCGCCATTAAAGTGCATCAAATACTCTTCGATCTGCCCGCCGCCCTGCTTTGATTCTTCATTAAGTGGGATGCGAATTTTGCCATCAGGGGCGGTCATGGCTTTACTAGTAAGACCTGTGTACTCGCCTTTGATATCAAAATAACGGATTTCGCGGAAATTAAAGATACGCTCATAGAAATTTGCCCAATACGCCATTCGGCCGCGATAGACGTTGTGCGTAAGATGATCGATGACTTTAAAGCCATGACCGGTAGGCTGCCTATCGACATCAGCAAAAAACTCAAAGTCGACATCATAGATAGACTCACCGTCTTTGTAGCGGTCAATTAAATATATCAAAGAGCCACCGATGCCTTTTATCGCAGGCAAGCGCAGCTCCATCACGCCTGTTGGCACCTCGACAGGCTGCGCGCCCATCTCAATGGCCCGCTCATAAGCTTTTTTGGCATCCTTCACCCGAAAGCCCATACTACATGCCCCTGCACCATGCTCTTCTACAAAATAGCTGGCGTGGCTCTTTGGCTCACGGTTTAAGATGAGATTGATATCGCCTTGACGATAAAGCGCCACGTCCTTTGAGCGGTGGTTGGCGATGTGGCTAAAGCCTAGCTGCTTAAACAATGCATCGACGGCATGTGGCTCAGGTGAAGCAAACTCTACAAAATCAAATCCGTTTAGTCCCATTGGGTTTTCAAATAAATCTGCCATGGTCATCATCCTTAATATCAATTACTGCTAAAAATAGTTAGTGCTAAAAATTGGCACTGTCAATCCGTATAAAACCTGAAATCAGCGTAAAAATTTGTCTATATCAATAACGCTTATTGACGATGCATTTATATTAGATTAGCTTTATTTATAAGACTAATTGTTTTTTATGATTTATTTATCAGGTTTGCTTATGAATATCAGCATTCGCCAATTGACCGCATTTATCACTGTCGCTGACAATGGTAGCTTTACCCGTGCCAGCGACCAGATGCATCTGACCCAATCTGCCGTGAGTGGTTTGATCAAAGAATTAGAATCCAGCCTCGGTATCGTATTGTTTGACCGCACCACCCGCCAGCTGTCGTTGTCCGCTGTCGGTCGCCATCTGCTGCCACAAGCGCGGCGGGTACTAAATGAGATGCATCTTTTTGAAAACGAAGCCAGTAGTTTGACCAGCTTGGCACAAGGCCAAGTCAGACTAGCGGTGTCGCAGTTTGCAGCCTCCTCTATGCCTGCTGTCATCGCTAAGTTTTCCCAAACCTATCCTGATATCAGCGTGTCGTTATTAGATTGCTCGGCCGAAAATGTCCTACAACACATCCAAAATATCGAGGTGGACTTAGGCGTCGGTACCGAGCTTGGATTTATGGAGATGGATGATGACATCAGCACCGACTTACTGTACGAATTGCCGTTTTGTGTGGTGATGCCAGCGCAGCATGTGTTGGCACACAGAAGTGAGATCGTCTGGCAAGACTTGCTAGAGACGCCGCTTATTACCTTGCAAGGGCCATTTATTGAGCAAGTCACCACCGAGCTTGATGAAGCGGTCGCCGCCCATATTCAGCAAGCGCGCTACAAGGTCAATTTTATGTCGACAGCGCTGGAGATGACGCGTCAAGGGTTTGGTATCACGTTGTGCCTACCCTATATGCCAGAGGTGATCGACTGGGTCAGCGCCAATGGCTTACAGATGCGGCCACTTGCTCATCCAGTCAAGACAAGGCGGTTTTTTATCTATCAACGCTCATCACGAGCGCTAGCGCCTGCAACGGTTGCCTTTAAGCAGTTTTTGCAAACGTATTTTTCGCAGCACTTTACCGATCTGCATGGCTAATAGCGCCCCTAAAAGTAAGCGATAATGGGGATAAAAACCCTTGCAATACCTCTGATGATAACTTAGCATAAGACATAAATTATACTATAAGTAATAAATTACTTATTACGTAATAAACCTTGTATTTCTTATTCACTCGCTTTTTATCACCTAACTTTATCCTTTATTTTTTTAGCAAGGAGCATCTTATGTCAACGATTGACAAAAACCTGACTTCATTTATCGAGGTTGCCGCCGACTCTGATTTTTCTATTCACAATTTGCCTTATGGTATTTTTAGCGATACCAAGACTCAAGCAGAGGCAAACAACCGCCGTGCTGGCGTGGCAATCGGTGAATACGTACTGGATTTGTCTGTGCTTGAGTCAGCAGGTCTTTTAGATTTAGCAGGCGGGCCGTATTTTAACCAGCCGACTCTAAACGCCTTTATTGACTCAGGTCGAAACAATTGGCAAAAGGCGCGTGCGACGGTTCAAACACTGCTATCTGACGCAGACAGCACCCTACGTGACGACACCGAGCTACAAAAAAAGGCACTGTTTAAGCAAGCGGATATCACCATGCATCTGCCCGTTCACGTGCCAGGCTTTACCGACTTTTACTCATCTAAAGAGCACGCAACCAACGTCGGTACGATGTTTCGTGATCCAAACAATGCGCTGCTACCCAACTGGACAGAGATGCCAGTCGGTTACAATGGCCGCGCCAGCACGGTCGTCGTCAGTGGCACCGATATCGTGCGCCCTTCTGGGCAGCTAAAAACTAATGCGGATGAGCGCCCTATCTTCTCACCTTGTAAGCGCTTGGATTTTGAGCTAGAGACTGCGTTCGTCGTTGGCAAAGGCAACCAGCTTGGTCAGCCTATCGCCGTCGATGAAGCATTTGAGCATATTTTTGGCATGGTGTTGCTCAATGACTGGTCAGCGCGCGATATCCAAAAATGGGAATACGTGCCTTTAGGGCCATTCAATGCCAAAACCTTTGCTTCTGAAGTCTCGCCTTGGATTGTCACCATGGAGGCGCTTGCCCCTTTTAAGACCTCATGCCCTACCCAAGAGCCAAAACCGCTGGCGTATCTAAACGAGACCGCCACTGATACCAGCTTTGATATCAACCTATCGGTCGAGCTGCTACCCGAAAATGCCGAGAGCGCTACTGTCGTTTGTGAGACAAACTTTAAGTACATGTACTGGTCGATGGCACAGCAGTTGACGCACCACACCATCACCGGCTGTAAGGTAGAAGTCGGCGATATGATGGGCTCAGGTACGATCTCGGGGCCGACACCTGACGCTTATGGCTCGATGCTCGAGATCGCTTGGAACGCGACCAAGCCTGTGACGCTGGCCGGCGGTGAGACGCGCAGCTTTATCGAAGATGGCGATACCGTCATCATGAAAGGCTATAGCGAAAAAGACGGCGTTCGAGTCGGTTTTGGCGAAGTACGCGGTAAAGTCTTGCCTGCCCTGAGCTTTGATTTTTAGCTTTGATTTTGACCACTGATACTGGCTATCACATAGGCGTGCAATGCTAAACAGTTCATCACGCTGCCAGAATTTTAGTAAAGCATACGTCCGCTCTGATCAGACCGTTGCTCGAACCATACTGGCAATATGACGCAGGTCACGCCTTATCAAAAGGATATTGATATGAGCTTTACAATTGAAAAAATCCATCACGTGGCTTATCGCTGCAAGGATGCCAAAGAAACTGTCGAATGGTACAAAAAACATCTAAACATGGACTTTATCTTGGCATTTGCCGAAGATCATGTACCCTCAACCAAGGCCTTCGACCCTTACATGCATGTGTTTTTAGACGCAGGACACGGCAATGTCTTGGCATTTTTTGAAGTACCAAATCAACCTGAGATGGGCTTTGACCCCAATACGCCAAGCTGGGTACAGCATTTGGCACTGAAAGTAAAAGATCGCGATGCCCTGATGCTGGCAAAAACGCATTTAGAAGACAATGGTATCGAGGTGGTCGGCGTGACCAATCACGGTATCTTTCACTCGATTTATTTCTTTGATCCAAACGGCCACCGCTTGGAGCTGACCTATGACGATGTCACGTCAGAAGAAAAAGTATCAATGATTACCGAAGCGATGAAGCAAGAGATGCTCGATGAGTGGTCACGTACCAAACGCGCACCCGTCCATACGCAGTTTTTGCACAACGAAGAGTTAGAAGAAGTAAAGCAACAACTCCCTATGGGCGAATAAATAGTCGGTGCAGAACTTGAGTATCGAAAAATAGTGTTAAGGAAAAACAACGTTAAGAAAAAAAACAACGTTACATCACATCATAACGCTGCGCAATTGCCCGTATCTGCGCGACCAAATCACATTGCTCATTTACTGGCAGTTGCTCATTAGTCCCAATGACCGTGATGGCATACTCTAAGCCGATAGGTGCGTTTTTTGCGGTACTGTGGTCGTCTATATGACTTGCCTGTGATGATATCAAAGCAGGCATACTAATGGCGTTGATACCTTTGAGCATATCGCCTGTCACCATGGCATAGCCTTGGGTACGGATATTGGCGCATCGTTTGCTAAACGTCTGACGTTTTTGTGCCATGTCATCATAGGTCTCATGATCACGCCATTCTGCCCTCAACAATGGCCAAATAACCGTATCTGACTGATAGCTGGCAAACAGCTGTCCTGTCGCCGAGGTGCTAAGCGGCATCCGTGAGCCCACACGCGTGATGATACTGATGGCGCTATCTGGCTCGACCGACTGGATAATAATAGGCCCTTCGGTAAACCATTTGGCAATCTGTACCCCGCAGTGCAAGGTGTCTTTGATATCATGAGCGATAAGCGTCAGGCGCTCTAGAAGGTTGTTTGGACGGTGGGCGCGGTGACTTAGCGCATCGACTCTGTGCCCAAGTCCGTAGCGCCCGTCTGCCAATTGCTGTGCATAGTTTTTTCGAATGAGACTGACCAAATAGCGATGACACTTGGCAGGATGCATTTGCAGCGCTTGAGCAATGTCTTTTAACATCATAGGCTCGCGGCGCTCGATAAGGATATCTAAGACGGACAACCCTGTCTCCAAAGACTGGACGCCATTTTTTTGAGTGGTCGTCGCGCTGTCTATAAGGCTTTTGGCTGCTGGCATAATGGACTCGCTAAAAGGCTGCTTTGTGTAGGCTTAGGCCGTGAAATGAGAAGTACAATTTTATAACACTTACGCCTGATTGTATGCATGTGCAGTTGGAGAGCATACATATCTTATGCAACGATAATGACGGGACAAGCTATGGTGGCAACGGGGCGTTTGACTCACAACATAACATAATAAAAGGAAGATACCATGATGAAACTTTACGGTTATTTTCGTAGCGGCACATCTTACCGTACACGTATCGCAATGAATCTAAAAGGCCTAGAGTACGATTATCTGGCAGTCAATCTGGCCCAAGACGAGCAGCTAGCTGAGACGTTCAAAACCCTAAACCCACAAGGATTGGTGCCTATTTTACAGGCTGATGACGTATTACTCTATCAAAGCCCTGCCATATTAGAGTGGCTAGAAGAGGTCTATCCTGTGCCGCCTTTACTGCCCAGTGATGCTGCTGGCCGTATGCAAGTACGAGCGCTGAGTGCGATGATTGGCTGCGACATACACCCTATTAATAACCGCCGTATTTTACAATACTTACGCCACGAGCTGTCTGTAGATGAAGCGCAGGTCATGACGTGGTGCAACCGCTGGATCAGCGAAGGCTTTGCCGCTTTAGAAAAACGCTTGGCAGCTGACCATACTCGCGGTAAGTTTTGTTACGGTGACACGCCAACCTTTGCAGATTGCTATTTGATACCACAAGTGTCGTCTGCGCGCCGGTTTGAGGTGGACCTCACCCCCTACCCAACCATCGTCGCCATTGATGCTCACTGCCGCACATTAAAAGCCTTTATAGATGCCGAACCGATGCAGCAGCCCGATGCACCACAAGCGATCTAGCTGACCCAATGCCATCACCAGTACCCTATTAAGTGCGATATAGTGAACCGCCCCGACTATGTCGGAGTCTGATTTACTTGAGTCAGGCAGCCATGCCTGACAGGATTAAATTATCATAATACCGCTTTTCAAACTCAAAAGGCGATACATAGCCCAATGCACTGTGTATACGCTTTTTATTGAACCAATCTACTCAATTCAAGGTCGCAAGTTGTACATTCGCTAAACCTTGCCAACCTGCTTTTAAATATTCAATCACCTCTGTTTTGTATAACCTATGCCCTGTTTCAGCCAAAGCATTATCAAGGCCTGGTTATATATTTTTTCTTATGTTATCAAGCCAAGCTCGCATACTTGGTGTAAGCAAGCGATGACGACGCCAAGCCATGACAAGCTCCCATTTTAACTGAGGTTGGGTTAGTGGCAAGCAGACTAATCCTGTCAAATCCAACTTTTGAGTATAATATTGAGGCAAAAGAGTCACACCCATATCCTGTTTTACCATGTCAAGAAGCAAGTGCCACTGATTGGTTTGGCAAATAATATTAGGTTCAAAACCTAGTGCTTGACAGTTTTCTATAATCATTGGAGTAAATGATGAGTTGGAGGTAAATAAAATTAGGGGTGCATTTGATAGTGACTTAAGTGTTACCTTGGTTTTTCGCTTACCCATACGGTTTTTATTTGCTACGACCACCACTGGATAACAACATATCGACGAGTAGTCAAAATCATCGTCAATCGGCTTCATCAATGTTGCCACATCAAGTTGCCCCTCTAGAAGAGCCTGCTTAAGTGACTCAGCACCATCTTCGATAAGTGAGGTTTCTATACTAGGATGCATTTGGTAAAAGTTAAAAATAGCTTTGCTTAGTATTTCACTGCCTAACGGTGAAATCCCCAGACGCAACTTACCACCTATTAATTGCTGATAATCTACTACTGTTTGTTCAAGGTTATCTGCCTTTTGTAAGATATCCACTGCTTGAATATAGAGGTGTTCACCAATTTCCGTTAAATTAACTAGCCGCTTTTTTCTATGAGTCAACGGCTTATCAAACAGAGCTACGCCTAAATATTCTTCAAGGTTACTGATGGATTTGGTAACGGTGGGTTGGGTTAGATTGAGTTGGATACTAGCCTGAAGAAACCCACCTGTTTTTACGACTGTCACAAAGCAGCGTAATTGTTTCAAAGTTATCATGAATAATAAACCATGGTTAGGAAAGATAATGAAATTTATTATAGAAATTGGGAATAAAAATAAAAATATAATTCATAATTTATGACTAGGGTATTTTTATAATAAGTAGTCTCTAATCAACAAACAACAATTATTATGCGTAATCCTAATATTCACTTATCCCTATCCTTTGTAGCTGAAAAAAAACTTAGACTTCAACAGTTCTGTCGCCAATCATGGCTTCATGTCCTTATGCAATGCGCTATTATCGCAGCTGTCTGGTATTGTGCTGCGATATTGGTTGAGTTATTGCATTTACCCGTATCCTCAGGCGTCTTAGGAGTATCTTTAATGCTGATCTTATTAATGAGTGGTGCTATCAAGGTCAACTGGGTCAGACTGGGGGCAAAATTTGTTTTGGGTGAATTAGTATTAATGTTTATCCCACTTATGATGTCAATACTTCAATACAAGGCGCTATTTATCAGTAAGGGCTGGCAATTAATGCTGACAATTATCTTAAGTACCGCGATGGTGATGTTAAGCTCAGCATTCACTTTTATTATGGTGCACCGTTTGCAACGTAGATTGTATCGACATCAGATTCATAAAGCCCAATTAAACCTAAAAAATAATGATAATGCGTGAGGATTTACAATGAATATCTGGTCAATCCTTTGTCTCATTTGGACATTAGCTGCTTATTATATGGCTAAAGTAATCTATATGCGCTATCGAAAATCTTGGCTAAACCCAGCTATCACGGTTCCAGTAATAACGCTTTCATTAATGATTATCTTTAATATCTCTTATGATACTTATTGGAAGGATACAGCTTGGATTGTGCAGTTACTTGCCCCCGCAACGGTTGCGTTTGCTATACCTATTTATGAATATCGTCGTTTAATACGTCAACATGCTTTGGCTTTGACCGCTTCTATAACTGTTGGGATGGTGGTGGGAGTCTTAAGCATATACCTATTCACTGGTTTGTTCCACTTTGATAAGACCTTGACCTATAGCTTGATGGCCCGTTCAATATCGACACCATTTGCGTTAGACTTATCTGAAAAAATCCACGGATCTTCCTCCTTAGTTTCATTGTTTACTTTGATTACAGGGATGGTGGGAATGATTTTAGGGGATATGATTTTGACTTTTTTTCGTATTCGCTCACATCTTGCAAATGGAATCGCATTTGGTAATGCATCACACGGTTTTGGTACAGCCCGGGCAAGTCAACGCAATGAGGACGAGGGCGTTATAGCTAGTTTAACAATGATTTTAGCGGGATTATTTATGGTATTCTTAGGCCCTTCATTAATACATGGCGTAATGTTATTTGGGCAAGTTTAAACAAATAAAGCTTGGCTGCGGTGCGCACGCTTATGCCTTGTTCAAGAGACTGTAGTACCTTTTTACGAAGGGTAATGAGGTATGTCATGGTAATTAGCGAGCTGGAATTTAGAATTATCGTAATTAAGCACTCTGGTGAGGCTCATTCTATCTTTAGCGAAGATGGTATTTGGAATGCGATGACAGAGCATCAAGAGCAGGCGATTACTTGGATGCGCTTAGGGTTGAACGCTATCGACAAGTAAATCAAGGCGTTAGCACTTAGTGATTATCGGCCTGCGCGTTTGTTAGTTTTTATCAGATAAACGCCGCTTTACAAACCAACCGATTATCAACACCACGATAAGGATGCCAATACCTGTCGAGTAAGGGGCGAGTGTCGATTCAATAACCTCGTAGTTTTGGCCCATATAGTAACCCGCGAGCGTCAGACCTGTCGTCCAAATGCTTGCACCAAGTGCGGAGAGTCCCAAAAACGGTAGCATCGGCATATTATTCATACCGGCAGGAATCGAGATAAACGAGCGGATACCAGGCACCATACGACCAAAGAATACCGCTTTTTTACCGTGCTTATCGAACCACTCATTGGTAGCTTTGATATCGTCAGGTTTTACAAAAACAAATTTGCCATATTTTTTGGTTAAGGCTATCAAGCGCTCTTCATTAAACACGCGGCCTAAATAGTACAGCGGTAACGCACCAAGCACCGCGCCAAGCGTCCCTGCTAGTATGGCAAGTATGAGATTAAGCTCGCCATTTGAGGCGGCAAACCCAGCAGCAGGCATAATGACCTCAGAGGGAATAGGCGGAAAGACGTTTTCGGCAAACATGGCAAAGATGATGCCAAAGTAGCCAAACTTCGCCGTAATAGAGAGCACCCAGTCACTGATTTGACCCATAAAAAACCTTTAAAATAGAATGAACAATACTGCTGCTAAACCAAATCTTTAGGCAAAAAGATACTAGCTCATCAGTGGTTTTTCAATTTAGAAGGTTTTATCTGCTGTGCAAGTTTCGTTAACGTATGTAGTGGCATCGCGACACCAGCAGCCAGCAGCCAGCAGACCGAGTCCTATAGCGCTCACATGCCATTTTTTGACAGAAGTGGTAGCTGTGGTATTAATACGAGCATTGGCACTGACGCTAGATTTAGAAGACTTGCCACGTGCTTTGGCATATTCACCAACGGCGACAAAACAATTTAAAGCTTCATTCCATATGACTTTATAGATGCGGTTCATGATGCGCACTCCCTTACATAATTATTAGAGGCCAACTCATAGTCGGTATGTAGAGAGCGAATACGACAAAATGACACGGCGGTAAGCTTTAATGAAACTTTTTGCGCAAATGTAACCATTCTTAGCGTTTAAAAACCTAAAAGTTTCATCGTGTACATGTCACTCTTCGGCTATTTACTACCGCTTATCGGAATATATTCTTATAAATGAATATATTCTTTTCATTATCTCTTATTTATATTAGGGCGTGTCCTCAATTCAATTGATAGCCATCTAAATGGGCTAAAAATGGCCAAATCTGGCCAAACGGTGTCAAATAGCTGACGAATATCTCGATATTATCTGCGCTATTTTCCTTGTTTGACGGCGATTTATCTCATTTTTATCGCCATTTTTAAAATGAGGACATGCCCTAAATTACCTCCATTTTTCACAATTTTCGTTCATTGTTCTGATACCAAGCACACCTTTTCGCAGGTATTCGTTACTTATTAAAAAGGTGTGGCAACCATGTAGATCATTAATGAGACGTTTTATAATCCAATAGGTAACACAATCTGCACTATCAGCCCTTGGACACCATCAAGACGATTATAAACGTCAATTTGGCCTTTATGTGCCAGCACCACGGCATGGACGATCGCCAGCCCTAGCCCATAGCCGCCAGTGTCGCGGTGACGCGCCGAGTCTAGCCGTACAAAGGGCTGAAAAATACGCTGCAAGTCTTGCTCTGCAACGCCGCCGCCCTCGTCTATGATGCGGATTTGAATGGCAGGTCTTTTGCCATCTATCTCTGCTGCTTTAATCTCAGCCATAACCGTTGAATCAGCTGCTGTGTGCATAAAAGCATTACGAATGACGTTTTCAAGCGCACTATGTAACTGTTCTTGGTTGCCCTTTACCGTCGACTTTAGGGTTGGTGGCTGCCAGTGCCAATGGACGTTTTTGTGCTGAAATTCAAAACAAACATCTTGTCCAATCTCACTAATAATCTCAGAGACATCAACCCAGTCATTTTCTACATTATCAGTGGTGTATTGCTGCATCTGTAGCGACTGGATATGAATGATTTGTTCGATCAGCTCATTCATTCGCGCAGACTCTTTGTCGATACGGTCGAGGTAGCGATTGGCATTGGGGGCAAAATCTCGCGTCAGCTCGGTCGCCACATCAAGGCGCGCTAAGGGCGAGCGCAGCTCATGCGAGATATCACTAAGCATTTGCTTGCGCGCCAGCTCACTCTCAGCCAGCCGCCTTGATAGCTTGGCCACGTCTTTTGCCAATAGACCCAGCTCATCATCGCCCATTTTTGCCAGCTGGGTATCTGCCTGATAATCGCCAGCAATCATGCGATGTACCGCATGTTGGACGCGGCGCATACGCTGGGTCAAGGTACGGCTAAGCCAAACACAGACCAAGACACTAAAGAAGATAATTAGCAGCAAACGTACCGAAAAATTATTCCGTTGCAGCGCGACGACGTCGGCAAAACGCAGGTGCGGACGCAGCTGTATAATGACAGACTGACCATCTGGCAGCGCGACGGTCTTATCCGCCAGCTCAGGGCGCATCTCGGGGTCTGCTATCGTGCGCTGAGACATCATCGATTGCCAATAAGGATTGCGAGTATTGTTTGGCATACTGGCAGTATCGTCAGAGCGGTGGTGATCTAAGGCGGGTGCGGCGGGTGCGTTTGGCATGGCAGGCATTGATGGCATCGGATGCATGGGCGCACGCGGCATAATTTGCCTGCCGTCTTGACGGTCCGCTTGGTCTCGATAACGCGGAAAGATAATAGCGCCTTGCCCGTTATAGACTCTGATTTGACTCATCAGCCGCCGATCATCACGGTACATCTGCCTGACTGATGCAAAATCGCCCGCTTGCAACGCGGCAGCCAGCTCATTGCGTTTAATCAACAACTGCTCAATCTGCACTTCCATACGCGCGGTCAGCGCTCTTTCAACCAGTATCCGCTCTACCACGATGGACAAAATAGAGGTGAGTAAGATCGTCAATAGTAGACTCAAAAACAGCCGCCAAAACAGCGTGATTCTGGGTCGAAAGATAGAAGTATTTGCGGAATATGTCATTACAGTACCAGCTGATAGCCTTTCCCACGAATCGCTTTGATCGGCTCATCATGAAAAGGTTGGAGTTTTTTGCGCAGGCGTGAGACATGCACATCAAGGCTGCGGTCGAAGGGCTGTAGCTCACGCTGCAACACATGCTCTGATAGCCACGCTTTACTCACCACCTCGCCTTTTTTCTTGAGCAAAGCGAGCAACAAGTCAAACTCGGTGCCTGTCACTTGTAGCTCTGTCCCGTCTATCTGACAGAGTCGCTGGTTTTGATCCAAATGTAATCGGCTCTCAGGTAGCGGCATGTGCTCTAACGTACTATCAGAAGCACTAAGACGGGTGCGTTTTATCACCGCATTGATACGTGCCAACAGCTCACGCGGATTGCAAGGCTTGGTAATATAATCATCCGCGCCAAGCTCAAGCCCAATGATACGATCAATCTCCTCGCCTTTTGCCGTCAGCATAATGACCGGAATATCACTGATGGCCGGCAGTTGCCGCAGCACACTGAGCCCATCGATTTTGGGCATCATGATATCGAGTACCAGCAAATCGTAAGCGGTGGCAGTGCTGGTGTTTTTGAGTCTTTGCATGACCGCTTCACCATCGTGCACGCAGTCACAATCGATATTATGATTTTGCAAGTATTCTTGTAATAACTGGGTCAACTCTTCGTCATCATCGCCGAGTAGTATGTTTGGCACTGCTTTCTCCTTAAGCCGAAGGTCGCTTTGTTGCCTATATTATCAGGCATGGACTTATCATAACGCCATAAACGTTACCTTTCTTAATACTTCATAAAGTATCGCAACCTTTAACTGTCGTAAGATAGCACCTATCAATCACTTGTCGCACTTATCGCCATACTGGCAAGATAAGGTATTTATTGTTTATTTACTCAAATTATAAAAGGATTGTATGATGAAAAAACTACTTATGAGCACAGTATTGGCCGCCTCTAGTGTATTTGCTGTCACCGCCTGCACCAGTGTCAATGCAACGACTGACACCGCACCTGCCACCAGCAAAATGCAAAAGCATCATCAAGGCGGCATGCATAAAGGCGATATTAAAGGCGGCATGCGAGGCCCACTGTCACAGCTAGATTTGAGTGCCACGCAGCAAGCACAAATCAAAGCCATCATGGAGGCCAAACATGGCGACCGTAACGCTGAGCGCGCGCAACACAAAGCAGAACGGGCGCAGATGCATCAACAAATGCAGGCATTAACCACTGCCAGCACGTTGAATACGGCCGCGCTTAACCGCCTAGCGGATCAGCAAGCGGCTAAAGTCAAACAGCATTTTATTGAGCATGCTCAGACCCAGCACGCCATCGCGCAAGTGCTAACGCCGGAGCAACGTGCCAAACTTGCCAAACTGCAAAACGAGAGAATGGCAAAAATGACAAAAGGTCAGCATGGCCAACCACATCAGCATCAAGGCATGTAGTAGTTATTACTACCCGCTACACCACTCAGAAAAAGCGCATCGTGATAACGGTGCGCTTTTTTGTATAATTCTGATGATAGCTCAATACCTTTTAATCAGTACCGCCCAAACGCTCTTGCGACAGCGGTAGCGCCTTAAATATCATCTTGCCTATCGCCGTGCCATTACCATCGCGATAGTACTGCATCAGCTCGCGACCATACTCGCGCGCATCAACACTATTGCGCGCATTTGGTACTTGTACATCGCTTGGTAAGTTGGGAAATGCAGCGTCTTTTGGACGAATAGCAGAATACTGCTGCATGGCATCTATCACGACGCCTTTATGCTGATTGGTCTCGCTAGGAAACTCACGCCGCAGATGCTGCCAGATGAGACGGCCACGTTTATCAATGCCGTATAGCGTTTGCACGTTTGGCGTCTCTGCACCAGTATCTACTGTACGGCTGGCGACCGTATCATCAGCGGCGTCTATACTGTTTTTGATTATTGTCAGTACTTGCTGTACCAAGGCCTTACTGGTAAAAATGTCAGGCGCTATATCAGAAGCACTGTCAGCACCATCAGCACTGTCATTGACAAGCTCTGGATACTGCTCGCTTATCCGCTCATAAAAACCACGCATATACTCTTGATATGACTGCTCGTGACTGGTCGCGCTTTGAGTACGGCGGATGACTTGCTCACTTGCCAGCATTGCGGGCATCTGGTGCGCTGGCAGCTTAGGAGATAGCGCAGTCAAAGACGTGGCCGCGACGTACTCAAACTGACTTGCTGGCGCTGTGGCAAATACGGCATCGAGCGCGGCAAAATGATGGGTGATCACTGCTTTGCCAAAGCCTTTGGGTAACGTGCCATCGTCCAGCGTGACTTTGAGCCATTTGTTTTGCCATGTCGTGCCAAGTTTGTCGTCCAATAGCTTTGAGTTAATCATCGCAAAATTGTCCGCCCATAGATAAATATCACCGTTTTTAAAATCGATATAGACCGGTTGGTTGAGGCTACTTTGATGATTACGCGCTTGGTATTGGGCACTGGCAAGCATGGTCGCTTTGCCCGCCATCGGCTGATACACGCCTTGGGCGTTGATAGACAACGGTTTTAGTAGATAGGCATCGAGTAGCTTTGCTTTTTTGATACCCTGCGCGGTTGGCTGCGCGTCATAATTATCAAACAACTTTTGGTAATCAGCAGGCACACTTACCTCACTGTCGTATTGGCTGTCTTGCCATGCTTGATAGGCATCCGTACAGGCTAGATAGGATTGTTTGATGGTTGCACGCTGAGCGTCATATGTTGTCGCCGATATATCTTGCTTTTGTTCTTCTGCCTGCGCCAATAATGCCGCATAGGCCTCGTCATGCGTATCTTCGCAGTATTGATAGATATCATCAGTAGTGACTGGGTTGTTAGCACCATTGTTGGTAGTGCTTTGAGCCGTTATACCGTCAAACTGCTGCTTATTACTAATCTCAAGGTTGCTATGATAACGAAAGGACTGGCGACGCTGCGCTTGTAGCGCGCTTGCGACGGCTGTTTTGGCAGCTACTGAGGTTTGGGTAGCCGTCAGGGCCTTAGACTGTCCAAGGCTGGTCGATTGACACCCTGTCAATAACGCCGCGCCTGCGACAAGCGCGCTGGCAAATACCGCATGACCATTGATAATAGTAGATGCACGTGGCGGGCGGCTGGTATGAGTTTGCTGGGATTTTTTCATTTTTTATCCTTAATAGGGAGAGTTAACAAGACAGACCTACTGATCCGCTAGCTTGCTATCGATGCCATACTTGGCCGCATCGTCATACAATGCCTCATCGTTGTCGTTCCAGTCCTCACTATTACCACTGTCATAAACGCTACCCTCTTCATCAGTATTATCAACATCATAACGATCTTCATCATCATACTCGTAGTCATAGCGTGCATAACGAGCGCTTTGCAGTCTGTCTTTTTGTTGGCGGATCTTCGCAAGCCACGCGTTGCCATCGATGGCAGGCTTGGCATTTGCCCCAAAAGACTCGGCCAATAAAGGTGTGAGCGCATGGTCGTTAAAGCTGGCTTTATCATAACGCACTTGGTTGAGTACGCTGGTGGTCGCACCCATCAAATCGCTACCAACATTTAGCCGTTGCTGCTTGGCCAGTAGCTGATTTGCGCGATCCAAATAGTAGTAGTTTGTTTGATTAAAAGAGATGGGACCGATCGCTTCAATCAGCTGTAGCAGTGCGCCGACATCCGCGCTTTGATAGCCTTTATGGTATAGCTGCGCCTTAGCAAGTGCAGCTTTTAGCATCGCTCCATCAGAATACTGTGACGGATTGGCATCGACATGCTCTTGTAGTGACTGGGTCATATATTTTAGGATTTTGCCGACCAGCTCACCGCCTTGCTTACTGCCGATATATAACTTGACGGCATGGCTGGCCCCCACTTCTTTGGCAAATGCGTCATTACGTATATCAACGGCGCTGAAATACTCTGGTGCCAGCTCGGCCATACTCTTCTGTATCGCAGCAAGCGCAGCATCATACAATACCGTAGGCGGCAGCTGCTCGGTGATGCCCTTAGGCAGACCAAAGCTGACCGTATGAGAGGCCATCTCCTGAGGCAGCGGGGTATTTTCAGGACTGGCCAGCGCCACAATCGGCATGATGGCCGATGGGTCTACCGTGATACGACTGTCATTAAAATCCAGTGCGAGCGGTATCTGTATGGATGAGCTAAGCGTTGGGCTGACATAGTCATAACTATAGACGCTACGTAGCTGTCGCTGTTTGGGCCTGAATTGGCTGACGCTATTAAATGTCAAATGCTGATATTGATAGGCGTTGGTCGCAGCGATTTGCTCAGGTGTGCGATGCAACATAGCAAGCATCTGACCGATGACGCCGGTAGTTGGCATCGGTTTGTCATCGCTCGCCACTGGCTGCTGCTTGGCGGCTTGCATGGCTTCATAGCTCTTTAATAATGCCTTGGGCTTGACATCTTGCACGCCCGGTATCAACCCATCGTCTTTAGTATTGGCGCTATACTCATCATCATCAGCAAACGCTTCATCTGCATCGTCAGCAAACTCACTATTATAATCAGCAGCCTCGTCGTCTATCGCTTGCTCTTCTTGATACGCATAAGTTTCGATGATGGTTCTTAGCAGACTGCTCGCGCCAGCATCGATACTGTCTGGATCGATAAAGGGTACCATATGATAATTGGCCTGCGCGACGGCCACGTGCTCACTAGCGAGATGCTGACGAATGGCAGCAAGCAAACGTGTCTTTGCCTGAGTCTCCGTATTGGGATAGCTCTGCTGGTCAAACAGTTGCTCATAGCGCGCAGAGTTGGCTTGTAGACGGTCAGTAAAGACGCGCCCCTGTGCTTGGTTTACTGCACTGTCTGCGACCTCAAAGTCGATGAGCGCATCTGATACCGCGCCTGAGGAGACGCCAGCGCTTGTCTGACAGCCCATCAATACCAATGACGTACCACCAAGAAGCAGCGCACAACCGGTCGCCGTCAGTGTACGTGATAAATTTCGATGTTTGTTTTTATGATAAATCGCCACAGGCGCAGTTACCTCATGCAGCTGCGACCTACAACCAGACTGTCGACTGCGATGATTGCTATGAGTAGATGACATAAAGGTGCCTTTATTTAATGGGTAAAATAAGGATAAACGCGTATGATATTTATAACACAAAGCGTTACAATTTAGTAATATTAGCGTGCGTTTATAGGCAAAAGTCTGTATTGTTTTTATCTATTAGAACCTGCCCTCTCATATTTTGTATTTTATATATATAGTTAGCTGAATGTAAAACCGTTATGGATTTAAACGCGCTACTGGTATAAATTTTACTTGCGTGCTGCGTTCCCAGAGGCTGCGCAAAATTCATCCCAGTAGCGCTATGACATTTTTAGAGTGTATCGACTATATAAAAAACCTCTTACTCAGACTTATGAAATACCCAGACTTTACCACTCACATAAAAAGGACTTTGCTATGCCAAATCTGTCTGGCCACTCTCAATTACCCATCATTACCACATTAAAATCTGCGATGCTCATTGCTAGCAGTACATTATTGCTATCTGTATCAGCGTACGCGCTTGAACCAGTAACACCAACTGATGCCAAGGTGATAAATAACACCTCAATCAACACCAGTGCGATCAATCTGGCCATCATGACCGACAATCCGACGGTTTTGTCTGAAACCAAGCGCATCACACCAGCGCAAACCAATACGCTGACATCCACAACCAATAAAACAAAAACCGAGCAAGCTATCTACTCCGAGGATGCCATTCATCATCCCGTCTGGGCCAAAAACGGCATGGTCGCAACTCAAGAAGCACTGGCTTCCGATATTGGCTTACAGATTCTAAAAGACGGTGGCAATGCCGTCGATGCTGGCGTTGCGGTGGGTTTTGCCTTAGCCGTGACACTACCTCGGGCGGGCAACATCGGCGGTGGCGGTTTTATGATGATTTATGATGCCGAGCAGGGCGAAACGGTGGCACTCGATTACCGCGAAAAAGCCCCAAGCAGCGCCTCGCGTGATATGTATCTCGATGAGGACGGCAATGCGGTAAGTGATTTGTCTCGCTTTCATGGCTTAGCTGTCGGCGTACCAGGGACAGTCGCAGGACTGCTCAAAGCGCTAGAAGACCATGGCACCATGAGCCGCGAGCAAGTGATGGCACCAGCGATCGCACTGGCTGAAGATGGTATAGAAGTCACCGCTGGCTTGTCGGAGTCACTAGAAGCCTTAAGCGATCGCCTGCAAAAATGGCCCAGTACCAAAAAAGTGTTTTTTAAACCTGATGGCAGTGCGTATCAACCTGGCGAGCGCTTGTATCAGCCAGAGCTTGCCCGCTCGCTAAAGCTCATTGCCACTCAAGGTGCTGATGGCTTTTATAAAGGTGAGACCGCGCGCAGTATTGTCAAAGCCGTTAATGATGCTGGCGGCAATATGAGCTTGCAGGATTTGGCCAATTACGAAGCCATCGCTCGTACGCCTGTGACAGGCGACTACCGTGGTTATGAAATCGTCTCTATGCCGCCGCCCTCCTCTGGTGGTATCCACATCGTACAGATACTTAACATCTTAGAAGGCTATCCACTAAAAGATTATGGTCACAATAGCGCGCAAACCATTCATCTGATGAGCGAGGCAATGCAACTGGCGTATGCTGACCGTGCAGAGTATTTGGGGGATTCAGACTTTATCGATGTACCAGCCAGCGGCCTTACTTCTCAAGCCTATGCCGATCATCTGCGCACCTTGATTGATCCAAACAAAGCCACGCCAGCGAGTACGATTAAAGCCAACAACCCACTACCCTACGAGAGCGACCAAACCACGCATTTCTCTATTGTGGATAAAGACGGCAATGCAATCGCCAATACCTATACGCTGAACTTCTCTTACGGCACCGGTCTGGTTGCAGACGGCACAGGCATTTTACTAAACAACGAGATGGACGACTTTTCTGCCAAGCCTGGCACGCCAAATGGCTATGGGCTACTGGGCGGTGAGGCAAATAGCGTAGAAGCCAATAAGCGGCCGCTATCCTCGATGAGTCCGACGCTGGTATTTAAAGACGATAAGCCTTATATCGTGACTGGCAGCCCCGGCGGTAGCCGCATCATCACCACCGTCACCCAAATCATCTCCAACGTTATCGATCATGATATGAATATCGCTGAAGCCACGCACGCGCCGCGTATTCATGACCAATGGCTGCCTGATGAGATTCGTGTTGAGAAAGCTCTCAATATCGATACGGTAAAAAAACTAGAATCCATGGGGCACACGGTTAGTCCAAAAGCCGCTATGGGCTCAACACAGTCGATTATGATAACGCCAAATGGTGTCTACGGCTCCTCTGATCCACGTATTGTCGATGCAGCGGTGGTTGGGTATTAAGTTAAACTTTTGGTGTCAAATACGCGTGGCGGAACTGAGTAGGCGATATGCCTGTGAACTGCTTAAACTGGCGGCTAAAAGCACTGTGATCGCTGTAGCCGCAGTGCAATGATATCTGAGTCACTGACATTTCAGGATTAGCCAATAACTTCACCGCATACTCCAAGCGTAGCTTTTGTACAAACTGCAGCGGTGACATACTGAGCACTGCCTTAAACGTTCGCTCTAGCTGCGACACGCTCAAATTAGCCAGTTCCGCTAGCTGAGCCACATTAATTTTTTGATCGAGGTTAGCTCGTACAAACTGAGCAACTTCTGCCAAGCGAGCGTGTTTACGTAAAACGCGCTCATTATCTTCATCAATATCGACTGATATCCCAATCATCGCCACCACTTGTTGACTCTTATTATAAATAGGCAGCTTATTGGTAATACACCACCCTAATTGACCAGACGCATAACTGTGCAGCTCTAAGTTGTCGACAATCGACTTTCCCTCGCGCAATACCTTCATATCTTGCACCATATAGTCTTTGCCCTGATGATGTGAAAACACCTCTTCTGTGGTGAAGCCTATAATGTCTGCATGCTTATTCAACTGACAACGTTTTAACAGCGTTCTGTTTGCCAGCTGGTAGCGCGCCTGCTCATCTTTTACAAAAAAGACAATCTTGGTGAAATTGTCAATCAAAGGCAGCAATAGCGATATATTCCCAACAAATTCATCCATACTTTCTGGATAATAATACGTAATACTCTCTTGTAGTGACATCACAAGTTCAGTGTTTTCATTTACTTCATCAAGCATAGCGCTTCCTTGTTCTATCAAGCTGAATAAACATATTAAACGTTAAAAAACTCTATACGCATCACTCTCATATTCTATGACACAAAGCTTATATAACAGCATCCACTGACTATATTTATGAAAAAAAGTCATGTCTTATTTACTCCAAAAATATATTACAACCTTACTAGTGTACACCTGAATACTATGCAGAAATACGCATTTATCCATGAAAAAACAGCAAGACGCTCCATTCAAAAACGTCCATTCTATATATAGACCTTAGCAATTGCGGATTAATGGATGACTGCAAGCTATGCTTGCATTAGCTCTATTGCACAACAATGGAATGTAACTTTTTCAAGGATGAATTAGGGTACCCGTCATGTCTTCTATATTATTTAACTTTAAAATTATCGACTCACATACTGGCGGTGAGCCTACTCGTATGGTCTATGACGGCTTTCCTGAGCTGGTCGGTGAGACCATGCAAGATAAGCTGCATTATTTCAAACAAAACTTTGACCATCTGCGCCAAAGTATCATTCTAGAGCCCCGCGGCAATGATGTCCTTGTCGGTGCACTAGTCCTTCCTGCAACTGATCCTAAAGCCACAGCGGGCATTATCTTTTTCAACAATGCTGGTTATTTAGGTATGTGCGGGCACGGCACGATTGGTGTCGTCGCATCGCTGGCTTATCAACAAAAAATCACGACTGGCACACATTGGTTTGAGACCCCGGTGGGTTTAATCAAAACAACCTTGCATGATGATGGCAGCTGTAGCATCCAAAACGTCCCTTCTTATCGTTATAAAAAACAAGTTGAGGTTCAAGTTTCTGAATTAGGCCTTATCCGTGGCGATATCGCTTGGGGTGGCAACTGGTTCTTTTTAGTCAGTGAGCATGGACAAGACATTCAAGCAAATAATGTCGAAAAACTGACTCAAGTAACCATGCAAATTAAGCAAGCATTAATCACTGCTAACATCGCTGGCGAAAACGGCGGCGAGATTGACCATATTGAGCTGTTTGCCGATAGCAATGATGCTCAAGCAGATAGTAAAAACTTCGTCCTATGCCCAGGTGCGGCGTACGACCGCTCACCTTGCGGTACCGGCACCAGTGCCAAACTGGCCTGCCTTGCTGCTGACGACCTGTTAGCGCCTGGTCAAATCTGGCGCCAACAAAGTGTTGTTGGCAGCGTATTTACCGGCAGCTACCAATATGCCATTGATCTCAACAATACAGAGTCTACAGCCTACCCTGAGCACACGATTATCCCAACCATCTGTGGTCATGCCCATGTCTGCGCCGAGACCACACTGATTGTACAAGAAGACGACCCATTCAAATGGGGCATTTCTTGCTAAACACTTGTTATGTAATTATTAAGCAATTGCTAAAAAACTATTAAGCATATGCGAAACCACAGATAGCAATAAATTGGTCAGCCAATGTTTATGCATGAGTATTATCGAGAGATCCTATGAGCACCTCACACTTCGACATTCATATTATTGGTGGCGGCATTATCGGTCTTGCGACTGCGGTGACGTTACAAGCGCGAGGCATCAAGGTCGCACTACTCGACGCCAATGAAGTCGGTCAAGGCGCATCCTTTGGCAATGCAGGTCATTTGGCTGCCGAGCAGGTTTTTCCGATTGCCGATGCAAGTATGCTTCGCCATATCCCAGCCATGCTCTTTAACCCAACAGGGCCATTACGTATAGACTGGCGCTATCTGCCGCGCTTAATGCCTTGGGCAATGCAATTGCTCATGAACATGCGCCCTGAGCCATTTGAGCGCATTCATCAGGCATTACTGACCCTTAATCAGAGCAGCATTAAAACTTGGCAGGATTTTGCTAATCAGTGGCAACTAAACGATTGGGTACATATTAAAGGCTCATTATTAACGGTTGAAAAACCCGTTAGCGTGGCGTTATTAACCGCACATGGCAACCGTCTTAACGAGATTGGTGTGGCAAATGAGTTACTCAGTCAAAAAGAGCTGTTGGCGCGTGAGCCTGCCTTACAAGATAACCAGTTGGCGGCGTTGTTCTTTCCAAATACCGGTCACATCACCAATCTAAAATCCGTCATGAAACAGCTTCACAGTACCTTTAGACAATTAGGGGGTCATACGATTGAACATTGCCGTGTACTGGATGCAGCCGTGCATCCAGACGGTATTCATCTAACCACCAGTCAAGGCGATATGACAGCATCTAAGGTCATGCTATCTGCCGGTGCTCATTCAAAAACATTGGCGAGGAAACTCACTGGTGTGACGGTACCGTTAGATACCGAGCGTGGCTATCATCTAATGCTACCGCATGAGCCGCAGCGTTTGCAGATACCCGTATCCAGTATGGATCGGCGCTTTATTATGACACCGATGCAAGAAGGCTTGCGTTTGGCTGGCACTGTGGAATATGCAGGACTTGACGCGCCAGCAAATATGAGGCGAGCTCACATGTTATTGCAACAAGCGCAGCCCATGTTAAAAGCACCATTAAATGCAGCAGACAGTGTGCCTTGGATGGGTTTTCGACCTTCAACAGCGGATTCACTACCCATCATAGATAGGGTTGACAAGGTGTTTTTAAACTTCGGGCATCAACATTTGGGCCTAACGCAAGCTGTCGTCAGCGCACGCATGGTCGCGGAGCTATATTTTGATGAGCCGCCTGTGATAGATCCAAAACCATATCGACTTAACCGTTTCAAATAAGCAGTTTATGACTGCCATGTAGTAAGCAAAAAACCAACCGATTCAATATTGAATCACCATTATTTAAATCACTACTAACAAGGAAAGACTTATGAATATTAATGGAATCTTAGTCCCAATCGTTACCCCATTTGACAATAACGGTAACGTTGATGCGCAAAAACTAACGGCACTGGTCGAAGCCTTTATCGATAAAGGCGTTGCTGGTATCGTCGCTTGCGGCACTACCGGTGAATACTACACGTTTTCGGCAGCTGAGCGTGAGTTGGTATTGACCACTATTGCTGAAGCTGCAAAAAATAAAGTGACCCTTATCGCTGGTATTAACAGCTTATCAACCGATCATTCTATTGAGCTTGCCGCACAAGCAAAAACCTTAGGTTATGACGGGCTTATGCTGTCTGCCACCCCTTATAGCTTACCTGAGCAAGATGGCATCATCGCTCACTTTGAAAAAGTAGCCGATGCCAGCGAGCTGCCAATCATCATGTACAACTTCCCGGATCGCGTCGGCGTTGCCATTGAATTTGACACGGTTGCTCATCTAGCCAAGCACCCTAACATCGTCGGCATAAAAGAAAGTAGCGGCGACTTTAGCCATGCGCTACGTATGCTACAAGCTGATTTTGATGACTTTGAAGTGGTCTGTGGCTGCGATGATCAACCCGTTGACTTCTTCTTTTGGGGCGCAAAAAGCTGGATCGCAGGCGCAGCAAACGTTTTTCCAGCCGAACAAGTCGCTCTGTTTGAGGCCACCCAGCAAGGCGACTGGGATAAAGCTAAGCAAATCATGAGTGAGATTTATCCTGCCATTCATTCTATGGAGTCTGGCAACTACAACCAAAAGGCCAAAGCGGGATGCTTAAACGGCACTATGGATGTTGGCTCAGTTCGCGTACCACTCACGGACATGCCAGCAGATGAAAAATCAGAGTTTTTAGCATTGCTGTCTAAATAGCACTCAGCTTAGTAAAAGGACTGTTAAGGATAACCAACGCTAAATTTGATGCCGTAGTTAAACTGACGGCATCAAACTTAGCAGACAAGGATTAAAAAATGAGCACTAAAGAACAAATCACTAAAGAGCAAGTATTCGAGCAAGCAAAACAACAAAAACTATGGGCGGGTCACTTAATCGCCGCCGAAAATCTATCAACAGAGACCTTAGACAATTACACGCCTATTGATAACAGCGTCATCGGTCAAATCGCCTCAGGTAACGCCGATGATGTTGACATTGCCGTCAAGGTCGCACGCGATAGCTTTGAGAATGGTGAATGGCGCCGTCTAGCACCAGCTGGACGTAAAGCCATCATGCAGCGCTGGTGTGCGCTCATGCACGAACATAGCGAGGAACTTGCAGCATTAGATTGTGTGGATGCGGGCAAACCCATTACCGAATGCCTAAATACCGACATCCCAGCGACCATTGAGACTTTTGAATGGTACGCCGAAGCCGCTGATAAGGTTTTCGGTAAAGTCGCTCCAACTGGCAGCGCCGCTTTAGCTCTCATCGTACAAGAGCCTATTGGCGTCGTCGGTGCGGTGTTACCTTGGAACTTTCCAGCCCAAATGTACGCTTGGAAAGTCGCCCCTGCTCTCATTTCAGGCAACTCCGTTATTGTCAAACCCGCTGAGCTGACCTCCCTATCCGCCTACCGTTTAACCGAACTCGCCTACGAAGCTGGCGTGCCAAAAGAAGCCTTACAGCTGGTCTGTGGTCTTGGGGAAAATGTCGGTGCAGCACTCGGTCAGCATATGGATGTCGACATGGTGTCATTCACTGGATCAACAGAAGTCGGACGTCTGTTCTTACAATACGCGGCACAAAGCAACTTAAAGGAAATCGTCTTAGAGTGCGGCGGCAAGAGCCCGCAAGTCGTCTTTGATGACGCCGTACTTGATGACGCTGCCATCAACGACATCTTGTCTGCAGCGTTTTGGAACATGAGTGAAAACTGTAGCTGCGGCTCACGTTTGATCGTACACAGTAGCCAAAAAGCAGCTTTACTTGAAAAACTTAAAGAAGGTCTAAAAGACTGGAAAGTTGGCTCACCTTATGATCCAAGCACTGCCATTGGCCCGATGATCGAAAAAGCACATTTCGACAAGGTGAGTCATTATCTACAAACCACCAAAGATGAAGGCGCAACGCTTGTTGCAGGAGGCAATATCCATTCAGAATTGGGCAGCGGTTGGTATGTCGAGCCTACTATTTTTGACAATGTCAGTCCCGACATGACTTTGTTTAATGAAGAGGTATTTGGTCCCATCCTTGCCGTCACTAGCTTCGAGACTGAAGAAGAAGCCATTAGTCTTGCCAATCAGTCTAGCTATGGTTTGGCGGCGTCATTTTATACTCAAAACATCAAGCGCGCGTATCGAGTCGCTTCAGCCATCAAAGCGGGCACTGTCTCTATCAATGGCTTTTCAGAAGGCGATATCACCACGCCATTTGGCGGCTATAAACAGTCAGGATTCGGCGGACGTGATAACGGTCTAGAAGCGTTAGAGCAATACACACAGACTAAGACTATTTGGGTGGTCAATTAATAGAGATTCGCAACACGTACGGTCATATTAACGCGCTTAATGTGACCGTATTTCATATCAAAACAGTTGAATTCTTTAGTCAAACTTACAAGGAAGTAAGGTCATGGAAGCAATTATTAACGCCATAGTCGGCTATATTTGGAGTGATGCGTTAGTTTATTTGGCACTCGGTGTCGGTATTTATTTTACAATTATGACCCGCGGTGTACAGTTCCGCCATTTTAAAGAGATGATCAAGTTATTATTTGACAAGCAAAATTCACATAGAGGTATTAGCTCATTCCAAGCCTTTTGTATGGCGTTGTCGGGTCGTATTGGTGTTGGTAACATTGCCGGGGTTGCCACAGCCATCGCAGCTGGCGGACCTGGAGCTGTATTTTGGATGATTGTGATGGGGCTGCTGGGCGGTGCAAGTGCCTTTATTGAATCCACTCTTGCGCAGGTATACAAAGACGATGTAGATGGTCAGTACCGTGGTGGTTCGCCATTTTATATTGAGCGCGGCCTTAAGATGAAGCCTTTTGCCATTGTCGTTGCTGCCGTTACTTGTCTGTCTTATGGCGTATTGGTTCCCGGCGTTCAAGCCAATACCATCGCTGACTCCTTTCAGACCGCTTTTAATATCCCCTCTTCGGTGACTGGTATAATCATTGTGGCGCTATTGGCCATTATTATATTTGGTGGTGTAAAACGTATTGCCAGCTTTGCTGGTACTATTGTACCTTTTATGGCGATTGGTTATATTTTAATGATGGTCATCGTCTTAGCCTTTAATGCATCCAACATACCTGCCATGTTTGCCCTTATCTTCAAGAGCGCCTTTGGAATGGACGCTGTCTTTGGCGGCATCGTTGGTACTGCTATTTCTTGGGGCGTACGCCGCGCGGTATTCTCCAACGTCGCCGGTGCTGGCGAGGCGACTTTTAGCTCCGCTGCTGCTGAAGTATCACACCCTGCCAAGCAAGGTTTGGTGCAGGGCTTTTCGATTTATATTGACACCGTTCTCGTCTGTACTGCGACCGCACTGATGATCTTATCTACAGGTATGTACAATGTCATTCCGGCAGAGGGCATGACATTGGTTGAAAACATGCCAGGTGTGGCCGCTGGTACCGCATTTACACAAGCGGCGGTATCAACCGTATTTAGCCAATATGGCAGTGGCTTTGTGGCCATTGCTATCTTCCTATTTGCTTTTACCTGCTTGATAGCTTATTACTATATCGCCGAAACTACCTTGGTATTTTTGGATAGCAAGCTGCGTTATCCTGTATTAAAGCCAATACTAAAAGTTGTATTTTTGATCATCTGCTTTGCTGGTAGTGTGCAATCAATCGGCATGATGTGGGCACTTGGTGATATTGGCTTCGGTAGTATGTGTTACTTAAACTTCATTGCTATCCTACTGCTTAGCAAAACCGCATTAAAAGTTCTAAAAGACTACGATGAACAGAAAAAATTAGGACTTGATCCAATGTTTGATCCTAGAAAAGTAGGTATCGAAAACGCAGATTTCTGGATAGAGTATAGTGATAAGTACGGTAAGCGTTAAGTATTGGTAAAAAACCTCGTTTTACTTCCTCTCAAAGCCTTTTATATCAGCATAGTATAAAAGGCTTTTTTCATATCAGCACCTGCCAGCAAAGACAGGCTGTTTCTTATGGCAACCACCGAAGCTATAGCTGTCAACAGCAAATAATGCTATGATGTCCTGCTCAATTGAGCATTTGCGACAAAGGCTTTTACGGCCTAAACTTCCCATGTAAACCACGCAAAACCCGCTAATAAAACCTATTGTTATTGACCGCACCAATAAGAGTCCTCTATGGCATTTGTACACCTTGGCATTCACAGCGAATATTCCATCACTGATTCTATCGTGCGCATCAAGCCGCTTATTAAAGCGGCGGCAGCTGACAATCAGCGTGCGCTGGCGTTGACCGACCTCTCCAATCTGTACGCGACGGTGAAGTTTTATCGCGCTTGTCTTGGCGCTGGCATCAAGCCCATCATCGGCAGTGAAGTTATCATGGACGATGAAGACACTAGGCTAACGCTGCTGGCCATGGACAACGAAGGCTATCAAAATATCACCCGTATTGTTTCGCTTGGCTTTACCGAAGGCCGCGCCGACCCTGACAATCACGGCACCCCTGTCATCAAGCGCCGTCATATCTTAGAGCACGCAGCGGGCGTTATTGTCTTGTTTGGCGAAAAATCAGACGTCGGTCATGCGCTAGTCAGCTCTATGCCAGAAAATGCCGACGTGCTGATCACAGAATGGCAGGCGCATTTTGCTGATCGCTTGTACTTTGCGATCAAGCGCACCAACCGCTCAGGCGAAGACGCTTTTATCAAAGCGGCTATCCACGCTGGTGCCAAGCATCAACTGCCCATTATCGCCCACAATGACGTGCGGTTTTTGGAGCAAGAGGACTTCGATGCTCACGAAGCCCGCGTCTGTATCGCAGGCTCGTACGTACTGGCTGACCCTAACCGTCCGCGCTTGTATTCAGATGAGCAGTATCTAAAAACCCAAGACCAAATGGCGCAACTGTTTGCCGATATTCCGCAGGTGGTCGACAATACCATCCGCCTAGCCACCCGCTGTAATGTGACACTAACGCTAGGCATCAACGTGTTGCCTGACTTTCCTGTGCCAGAAGGCGAGACCATTGAGTCTTTTTTTCGGGCAGAATCACAGCGCGGTCTTAATCACCGATTGGACAAGCTCTTTCCTGTGGAAGCGCGTGACGAGAGCTGGAGCGACTTTCGTAAGCAGTACGATGAGCGCCTAGAGTATGAGCTCGATATTATTTTGTCTATGGGGTTCCCCGGTTACTTCTTAATCGTTATGGACTTTATCCGCTGGGCCAAGGCCAATGGCGTCCCTGTGGGGCCAGGTCGCGGCTCTGGTGCCGGCTCTTTGGTTGCGTATGCGCTCAACATTACCGATCTCGACCCCATTCATTACGACCTATTATTCGAGCGCTTCTTAAACCCTGAACGTGTCTCTATGCCCGATTTCGATATTGACTTTTGTATCGAAGGTCGCGACCGTGTCATCGATTATGTGGCGCAAACTTACGGCCGTGAAGCGGTCTCACAAATCATCACCTTTGGTACCATGGCGGCAAAAGCGGTGGTGCGTGATGTGGCGCGGGTACAAAGCAAGTCATACTTTTTGGCCAATAAAATCTCTAAATTGATTCCGAAAACACCTGGCATCACCTTGTCTCAAGCACTCGAGCAAGAACCGCAGCTCAAAGACTTAATCTCCAATCCTGATAACATGGATTATGAAGATGCCATCGAGATTTGGGAGATGGCGGTCAAATTAGAGGGCGTGTGCCGCAACGTCGGCAAGCACGCCGGTGGTGTCCTCATAGCCCCGCATAAAATCACTGACTTTAGCGCCATTTACTGTGACGATGAGGGTCATCGCGTTAGCCAGTTTGATAAAGACGATGTCGAAGATGTCGGTCTAGTAAAATTTGACTTTTTGGGCTTGCGTAACTTAACCGTCATTAATGCTGCGGTAGAAAACATCAACCAACGCCGCGCACGCGAAGGCAAAGACGCGCTGGTACTAGAAGATTTACCGTTAGATGACAAAAAAACCTACAAACTCTTGCAAGAAGCAAAGACCACCGCCGTCTTTCAGCTAGAGAGTATGGGTATGAAAAAATACTTGGCCAAACTGCAACCGACCAACATCGAAGACGTCATCGCCATGTGTGCCCTCTACCGCCCAGGGCCACTCGATGCCGGTATGGTAGAGATGTATATCGACCGTAAGCACGGCCGCGAAGAGGTCATTTATGACCATCCCAACCTCGAGCCAATTTTGCAAAACACCAACGGCGTTATTGTCTATCAAGAGCAAGTAATGCAGATCTCGCAGGTAATGGCCGGTTACAGTCTCGGCGGCGCGGACATGCTACGCCGCGCTATGGGTAAGAAAAAACCTGAAGAGATGGCCAAACAGCGTGATATTTTTGTCACGGGTGCCACCGCGCAAGGCATCGATGAAGCAACGTCAGGCGGCGTCTTTGACTTGATGGAAAAATTTGCCGGTTATGGCTTCAACCGCTCGCATTCTGCTGCTTATGGCGTCCTTGCTTATCAGACCGCTTATCTCAAACAGTACTACCCTGCCGAATTTATGGCCGCGGTACTGACATCCGATATGAACAACACCGACAACGTGGTGTTCTTTATCAATGACTGCCGTGAAAACTTTGGATTAACTGTAGACAATCCATCGGTCAACCGCAGTGAGTGGCACTTTGTCGCTGATACGCCGACCAATATTATTTATGGTTTAGGCGCGATTAAAGGCGTGGGTGAAGGTGCGGTGGAGTCTATCGTCGATGCGCGCCGCCGCGGTGGGCCGTTTAAAGACTTATATGACTTTTGCCGCCGCGTTGATATCAAAAAAGTCAATAAGCGCACGCTTGAGGCATTGGTCAGTGCTGGCTGTTTTGATGACTTTGCCGCGACGTTGCGACCAGACTTACCAAGTGACGCCGCCTACGAGATTCGCGGCGCGCTGATGAGTCAGCTGCCAAGCGCAGTACAAGCCGCGGAGCAAGACCGCCAAAACAATGAGCTTGGCATGATGGACTTGTTTGGCGAGATGGACGGTGTGGTCGCCGCCCCACCACTCAAAATGACGCCAGAGCTGATCTGGGGTGACAAGCACCGCCTCAAAGCAGAAAAAAACACATTAGGGCTATACCTAACTGGGCACCCGATCAATGAGTACTTGGATGAGCTAAAACGCTACACCTCTGGCGCTCGTCTCGATAAGCTCACAGACACAGGCTATAACGGCAGCTGCTACTTTGCCGGCCTTATTATCGATATTGCCAACTTTGGCAATCGAAATGTCATTACCTTAGATGATGGCACCTCACGATTAGAGGTCAGCTGCTATGCTGAGCGTTTCAATCGCGTCAAAGACCAGTTGAAGGTGGATGAAGTGGTCATTATCAAAGGCAGCATCCGGGAGCGTGACGGGCGATTGTTTGCCCGTCTAGATAACGCCATGAGTATGGTAGATGCGCGTCTGCGTTGGCTCAAAAAAATCAGTATCAAAATCCACGGCAGTGACACGCGCCTACTCTCAAGCCTACAGCCGCTACTCAAGTCCGCCCAAGCGGATATCATCCCCGCGCCTAGCTTGACCCAGCAAGATGAGCCAGACGATGCGACCTTCAATGGCAGCTATGATCCTGCGATGGGTGGGAGCTTATATGATGAGGATGGCAATGACTTATTAGCGCTAGAGCATGACATGCAACAAGACGCGCTGCAAAATGGCAGCCCTTATAGTAATAATGCGCTGAGTAACACTGACGCCTCCATTCATGATAACTGTCTGCCGCTTGGCCTGAGCATTTATGAAGCGTATGGTATCGCCAATGTGGGACTCTCTGAGCATTGGCGCATCTATCCAAATGATGACAACTTGCAACAACTAAAAAGCATGGTGAATGAGGACAACTTACATTTTCACTATAGCTGACGCTGGGCTTTTAGCCGTGGCATCCTATAGCGATGTCTGCTCTATCCCTTGACGATAGCCGTTTTATTGCTTGAGATTTAACTGATTTAACTGACAATATTGGACCTAATACCATGGATGAGAACCCACATAATAATACCGCCGACCAAACTGTAGAGATCCTCAATGATGAGCAATTTGAAGACATGCGTGACTTGCTCGAAGAGGACTTTGCCGATTTGATTCAAGTGTATCTCACTGACAGCCAGCAGCGCATCCAAAGCCTACGCATCGCGCAACAACAAAACGATAATGCCAATGGTTTTGAGATTGCCCATGCCCTAAAAGGCGCCAGTGCTAATCTGGGGACGACTCAGCTGATGCGTCTTAGTAGTCAACTCCAAGAGCGGTGCCGTGAGCAGCGTATCAATGAGCAGGCGGCGCTGATTGAGGATATCGCAGCGGCGCTACAATGCGCTGAGCAAACCATCAAACAGCGCATGGAGCAATAAATGAGCCAAAGCCCTTTATCAGTGACAACGTCGCCATCATCTATGCCAATCAACCATCCAGCAACGAGCGTAGACGACTACTTATCTTGTATTCAGGTCGTCATGGTCAATACCACCTTGCCTGCCAATATCGGCTCAGCGGCACGGGCCATGCATACGATGGGATTGTCACGCTTGACGGTCGTCGACCCCAAACGACCTATCGATGAGACCAGTGTATCGCACGCTGCAGGTGGGCATGAGCTGCTGTCAGCGGCTGTGATTGCCCCAACGCTAGAGTCGGCGATCGCTGATTGTCAGCTGGTATTTGCAGCTAGCAGTCGCAGTCGTCATATGCCGCGCCCTGTCGTCACGCCCACACAGGCGGCCAAAATCATTTTTGATTTTATCGATAGTCAATCCATCTATCAGCCTCAGACCACGGCCGAGAGCGCACAGAATAATACTGCTGGCACCCGCAAACCAAATATCGCGATATTGTTTGGCCGCGAAGACCGTGGTTTGACCAATGAAGAGCTGGCCTATGCCGATTACCATATCCAAATCGATGCCAACCCTGCCTATCCGGTACTTAATGTCGCCTCAGCGGTACAAGTGATTGCCAGTTTTATCTTTGCTTATGCGCAAACCCACACTCAGACAGCGACGAGCCCAGAGGCTGATGCTGACTCTGATAAAGCCGCAGCACGCTCGACGATTGACATGACGTTACGCCAACAGTGGGATGAGCCGGCCATCACTCAGCAGCAGCAACAGCAGTTGACCGAACGCATGACAGCGCTGTTGGTGCAGCAGGGTTTGGCAGACAGCGCACATCTAAAATCTTTGCCAGCACGGCTATCGCGGCTCGGCTCACGCTTACAGCTGGATCAAAAAGAGTATCAGCTGTTAAGCGCACTTATCGCCAAGCTTTTAAAAGATAGACCCCAATCATCATAATAAAAGCCACCAGTACAGATTTTTTGGGTTTGGTCGGCCAGCGATAGCCTGCTATTATTAGAGCGTGTTATATTGGATGGCTCAGATTGTAAGTATAGTGAGTTCAGTATAAAAACGATGCAGTGGGACTGGGATAAATTTTACGCAGCATCGAGCAGCGCAGGCACAGCACGCAAGGAAAATTTATACTAGGGCGTGTCCCTAATTCAAGCGTTTATGACTAAATGGGCTAAAAATGGCTAAATCTTTGGCAAACGGTGTCAAATAGCTGGCCAATATCTTGATATTACCTGCGCTATTTTCCTTGTTTGCCTGCGATTTATCTCATTTTTATCACCATTTTTAAAATAGGGACACGCCCTAGTCCCACGTTGAATATAATGTATCTATTTTATTTAGAATCGACTATACATAGAAATAAGTATATAGAATAGAATAAGCATCAGGATTAGCACCCAATAATGACCACACCGCCATACTTTACCAACCAATAGACGGACCAACAGACCGATCAACAAATAGGACACTTTATGTCATTGCCAGCCAAATTGCTCAATTCGCTTGCCAGCATCAAAAAAGACCTAAAAGAAGATGTCGATGCGGTATTCAACCGTGATCCTGCCGCTCGCAACAGTCTAGAGGTCATTCTTACCTATCCTGGTATTCATGCGCTTATCTTGCATCGCGGCGCTCATTATCTCTGGAATCACGAACAAAAACTGGCCGCCCGCGTGATCTCTTACGGCTCGCGTATCGTCACTGGTATCGAGATTCACCCTGCAGCCAAAATCGGTAAGCGGTTTTTTATCGACCACGGTGTCGGCGTGGTCATCGGTGAAACTGCAGAGATTGGCAACGATGTCACCTTATACCACGGCGTCACTCTCGGCGGCGTCTCATGGAATAACGGCAAACGCCATCCAACGTTAGAAGACGGCGTGATTGTAGGCGCTGGCGCAAAAGTTTTGGGGCCATTTACTGTCGGTAAAAATGCCAAAATCGGCTCAAATGCGGTGGTGGTCAAACCTGTGCCAGCTGGCGCTACCATGGTCGGCAGCGCGGCGCGCATGATATCCGATCATCACGATGAAAAAGGCAACCCCATCGCCACCAAAGTCCAAGACGCCAAACAACAAGAGAAAGTAGCCCAAGCAGACGAAGGCGACACCGGCAAAGACCAAGCGCAAAGCACAGCGGCCAAGGCCAAGCGCCGCACTACTTTTCAAGCTTATGGTATCGACCCCTCTTCTCAAGACCCAGTCGCCGAAGCGTTTGCAAAAATGCTTGAGCATATTCAGCAGTCAGAAAATCGCCTAGATCAGCTGCAAACTGCCATGTGTGAGATTGATCCTGATTTTTGCAAAAAGAAGTATGACAAGCTTTGCTTAGAAGATTTAGATGTGATCGGGCGCTCTGACATGGAAGAGCTGACTGACGAAAAAAACAAGTCCTAATAGCTTACCGTAGCCTCTGATACTCTTTTAATATAGTCAATCGCACATAAAACTGGCACAACTGATATCACGTGCTACTGGTATGTATTTTGCGCCGCATTGAGCGGCGTTGGCACAGCACACAAGAAAAATGAATGCCCGTAGGACGGATTTTGGTGCTTGGAAAAGTTTTAAAGCCTTTTAACCGATAAAACCGCTCTTTGAAATCAATTCTTCAACCCCTGCTGTTTCGTGTGCTTTGAATGGATAACGATCCGCCATTATTATCCATTGTTCTGAATACTCTACTATTTTTGTAGATATCGATTTATTGCTTAGGCTATTTTGGTTAAGTCCAGTTTGTATAAGTAAAATGTCAATATCCATGGTGACTTGCTTTATAGATGTTTGCGCTTCTATGAAACGCTGCCGATGGCAATCACTTTCAATGAGCTTAAAAGCCTGCTGCAGCTCCTGCAAACTCATCGCCGTATCCAGAGATAAATACGCACACTGATTGGTATAGTCAGGCTTTGGCTGCTCTTGAGTCGCGGTAAAGTCAGGGTTTTGAAAAGACGTAGAGAGCTGCATACGGCCAAATGTGGCCAGTTTTTCACGCGCATCAGGCAAATAGTAGTCAGCGTGATAGTTACTACCCAAAGCCAGTACCACTGCTGTCACCTCGTACGCTTGCAGCTGTTCAGGCGTATGTATCTCTAGGCCCGCAAGATTTAAACCAGCCAGACCTTTATGCTTCTCATACATCTTAAAAATTTTAGGCGTCTTATGCATCATGACTTTGACTGGCAGGCTGCTCGCTATGACTGGCTTTTGTAGATCGGGTGATTTGCACCCCAACGGCGTCTGCGTGTTTGATTGCCGTCGGCTTAGCCATGCTCAGCGTGATTTTATGACAAGCGTATTTGGCAAGCAGTTTATCTGCAATTTGCTCAGCCAGATGCTCAAGTAGCTTTGCTTGAATGGCTTGGCACCACTCGCTGACATCATCACAAACCGCCTTATAATTTAGCGCATCCTGTACATCATCTGAGGCGGCAGCAGCACTGATATCCGTCTCAAGCACGATATCGATCTGCAGCGGCTGGGTGATAGCGCGCTCCCATTCATAGACACCGATGACGGCATCTACCGTCAAGCCTCTGACAAATACCACGTCAGACTGAGTATGCAACATGCTTTTATCCTTGTTTACTGGTTTTTTAAGAGCTTTATAGCAGACAGATGATCATGCTTTTTGGCGCAAACGCGCAGCCTTTAGCATCTTACTTGGGCGATGATGCCACAAGTCAATGCTAAACAACAACAGACCAACCCAAATCAAGCCAAAGACGGCCAAACGGTGCAAGTCAAATGGCTCTTTATAGTAAAATACTGCCAAAAAGAAAATAAAAGTCGGCGTCAGATAGTTCATAAAACTTAAAATACTATAAGCCACCAGTTTGGTTGATTTATTAAATAACAATAGCGGTATCAAAGTGATGGGGCCTGCCAGCATCAATAGCCAGATGTTTGATGACAACCAAAAACTGATCTGACTACTCACCACATCGGCCTGCCAAAACCACCACAGGCACATCGGTACCAGCATCGTCGTCTCCACAAACATCGCATCGATGGCGCTCAGCGGTGTTTGCCGCTGAATGGTACCGTATATGCTAAAGCTGAACGCCAGTATCAGCGAAATCCAAGGTAAGCTCCCAATCATCACCACCTGAATAATCACAGACAATAGCGCAAAACCAATTGCCACCCATTGCAGTGTCCGCAAGCGCTCTTTGAACAAAATCATCGAGAGCGCCACCCCTACCAGCGGCCCGATAAAATAGCCCAAACTGGCCTCAAGTATGCGGTCATGGTTGACCGCCCAAACATAGGTCAGCCAGTTGGTGGCAATAATCAGACCCGATATCAGCGAAAACACAATCCACCTAGGATTTTTCCTTAAAGTGTCTATCCAGCCCCAGCGTTTGGTGACGACTAAGACAAGCAGCAGACAAGCAAAGGTCCAGACGATACGGTGCCCGATGATCTCAGTGGCATCGTAGGCGGCCAGCTGTTTAAAATATAAAGGGAACCCGCCCCAGATAAAAAAGGCCATAAGCGCTGTGACAATACCACGTCTGGTGGTTTTGATAGGCGTCACGGGTTTTTTGATAACATTTTGAGTGGTCATAAGTCAGTACAACTTAATTTAGAGCAAAGCGTACTGTTGCAGACTGCGCCTGATGATGAGCATATTTAGGCGAGCAGCAAAAGCACAGGGTTACTACAGATAGAATAAAAGTGAAAAAGCAATGCATTGACACTCATAGTAGTATCAATGCATTGCTGACGATAACGGTATTTGAACCCTTATGGCGTTTAATACCTGGTAAAAGTCCTAACGCTATTAGGCGTGGCTATCGTGAACCTCGATAGACATGCCCACTTGATTGGCAAGCTCGGCAAATCCTGGGAAACTGGTATTGACCGTTTCAACGCCTTCGATGGTGATCGGCTTGGATGCGCGCAAGCTAGCAACCGCAAAGCTCATGGCGATACGATGGTCATGATGCGAGGTGATATGTCCGCCGCCAAAAACAGGTTGGCTGTTATTAACTTCACTTTGACCTACACTACCTTTGCCTTCAATGATCAGACCATCCTCAGTCACTGTACAATCAATACCAAGGGTTTGTAGACCATCTGCCATCACAGCAATACGATCGGACTCTTTGACGCGCAACTCTTTAGCACCCGTTAGTACTGTACGACCTTGTGCACAGCTGGCAGCGATAAACAGTACTGGGAACTCATCAATCGCCAGTGGTACTAGATACTCTGGAATATCGATACCTTGCAGGTTTGAGCTGCGAATCGTAATATCAGCCACTGGCTCGCCACCCACATGGGTCTCATTGCTTAGGCTGATATCAGCATTCATCAGCTTTAAGATATCAATGATGCCGGTGCGGGTTGGGTTAATACCCACTTGCGTTAGGGTCAATTCACTACCCTGACTGATGGCTGCGGCGACCATAAAGAAGGCGGCGGAAGAGATATCCGCAGGCACAGCGATATCGCCACCTGTGAGTGTACCACCGCCTTCGATACTGATACGATTGCCATCGACGGTCACAGGATAGCCAAAGGCTGAGAGCATACGCTCGGTATGATCACGGCTAACTTCAGGTTGGATGACCGTCGTGGTACCATTTGCCCACAGTCCCGCCAATAGCAAGCAAGACTTCACCTGAGCAGAAGCAACTGGCATGTCATACTCTACCCCTTGCAGCGGCTGGCCAACCGTATCACGGCCAGTGATGCTTAGCGGCGCGGTACCATTATGACCCGTGCTTTGAATCACCGCACCCATGTCACGTAACGGTGCTGCCACCCGCTCCATCGGACGCTTGTTTAGACTGGTATCACCAGTCAACACACTATCAAATGACTGGGCGGCTAAGATACCGGCTAGCAGGCGCATACTAGTGCCTGAGTTGCCCATATATAGTGGCGTTTTGCTGGGTTTTAGTCCGTGCATACCGACACCATGAATGGTCAATCTGCCTTTATCAGGGCCTTCGATGCTTACACCCATGTCACGGAATGCTTGTAAGGTAGCCAGCGCATCCTCCCCTTCCAAAAATCCAGTAACGTTAGTCACACCTGTGGCCAAACTGCCAAGCATGATGCTGCGATGCGAGATAGATTTGTCTCCAGGAACGGTAATGGTGCCAGAGACGGTGTTGCTAGGGGTGATATTATAAGAAGCTGACATAGCAGAGGTATCCGTATAAGGGGTGCTGGCTAACATATGGCCAAAATGTCGCCGTGCGGCTTGCGCGCGGCCCAAAAGCCCCATCAGGGCGGTTGAATCTTTATCAATGATAAGCTGACGCATGGTCTGTAGATAGACGCCGTACTCATCAAGGGCGCTGATAATCGCGCGCTCGTTGGCAAAAAATATATCATGCCACATCTTAGGATCGCTGGCAGCGATACGGGTAAAGTCGCGGAACCCACCAGCGGCATAGCGAAACATATCCAAATTGTCATCATGACTCGCCAATTGCTCGACCAGATTAAACGCCAGTAGGTGCGGTAGATGACTGGTATGCGCCAATATCGCATCGTGATGATCGGCTGCCATTGGCATGACAGTCGCACCCACCGCCTCCCATAACTGCTGCAGCTTTGCAATTGCAGAAGGGCTGGTGGTGGCGAGCTCACAGATTATCACGCTGTGGTTGACAAACAAATTGGCGCGTCTGGCATGATACCCTGAATTCTCCGCCCCAGCAATCGGATGCGCGGGTACAAACCCCGTTGGCAGTGCAGCAAATACCGATTTTGCTGCCTCAATGATATTGACCTTGGTACTACAGACATCCGTAATGATACAATCTGTAGCCAGCTGGCCGTTGTCCATTGCAGCTTTGATATCGGTAAATACGGCTTGCACCGCTTGCACCGGTACGGCTATGATAAGTAAGTCGCTACCTGCCACCACGTCAGTCAAGCGCGTGCTACCAGCATCGAGCAAGCCATGTTTTATGGCTTCATCCACGCTTGGCAAGTGCCTATCGACAGCAACCAAGCGCTCGCTTAAATGATTGTCTTTTATAGCTTGAGCAAGACTTGCGCCAATCAGCCCAAGACCGATCACGCAAACTTGTTTAAATAACAAAGGGGTTTTATCAAAAGAGGATTGCATAGGATTCTTATTTTTTATCTTTTTTATGGCGACTCACGCTAGCTTGTATTTCACAAATTGACATTCAGTCGCAAAGGCACGCCTACATGAGTGCCATGACATTATCGGGATTCAGATGGGCTGGTCCGCCCTCTTTATCAGTATCAGTTGCCAGTGATCAGTCTTCGGTCAAAATCGAGCGTAGCGTATCTATCAAACGCAGATTGTCTTCAGCCAGACCTACCGTGATACGCAGCCAGTTCGGGAGTCCATAGGCGGCCAAAGGACGTACGATTACTCCCTGCTCTAGCAATGCTTGATGAATAGACATAGCGTTGATGTCTTCCATCTCGACCTCGAACTTTACCATAATAAAATTGGCGTGCGACTTAATAAAACCCAGCCCTAGAGCGTCAAACTGTTTTTCTAACCAGCGCATTTGCTCAGCGTTGCTCAAGCGAGTGGCTTCGATAAAGTCTTGATCGGCAAGTGCAGCAGCGGCGGCGGCCAATGCCACACGACTGACGTTAAATGGCTGACGAATACGATTGAGCAGATTTGCGACTGGCACTGAGCTGAGCGCGTAGCCCACGCGCAAACCCGCTAACCCATAAGCTTTAGAAAACGTACGAACGATCACCACATTGTCAAACTCATCAAGCAGCGCCCTATTATTACTCTCAGGGCTATACTCGATATACGCCTCATCGAGTACCACCAGTACCGAAGCTGGCATGCTAGCGACAAAATCACGTAGCTCTTTTTGCCCAAGCTGGGTGCCTGTTGGGTTATTGGGATTGGCAATAAACACAACCTTGGTATTTGGATGGTCGGCGACGACTTGACGCATGGCCGTTAAGTCATGACCAAACCGCGGCGCTGGCACCTCTATCCCAGTAGCACCTTGTATCTTCGCCAGCATCGAATACACCACAAAGGCATACTGACTATACACAATGGTATCGTCGCAACTGACAAAGCCGCGCGCCAAGAGATCCAATAGATCATTGGAGCCATTACCTAGGGTAATCTGCTCAACATCCACACGATTAAAATCCGCCAGCGCTTGCTTGAGATAATAGCCATTGCCATCAGGATAGCGTGCCAGTTGACCCAGCTGCTCGGTGATTGCCAAGGTCACATGCGGCGAGCAGCCCAATGGGTTTTCATTGCTGGCCAGCTTTACGACATCAGAAACCCCATACTCGCGTGTCAGCTCCTCAACCGGCTTGCCAGTCTGATAAGGCGTCAGCGCTAAGATACTATCATACGCAGAGGTAAGCGGAGCTAAACTTGATGATGTCGCTTGAGGTGATGCCATGGTTTATCCTTAGAGATGATGACACATCTACTGCTTAGTATGATCCATTTGCGGCCGATGATCAGCTTACAATACCGCTTTAGGATATGAGCCAAGTATACGCAAATCTTTTACCAGTGGACGAATATCGGCAATCGCCGCGCTCACGTTTGGCGCATCAATATGACCATTCATATCGATAAAGAACACATAAGCCCATTTATTCGGGCGCTCAGGACGCGTCTCGATACTGGTCATCGATACCCCATGATAAGACAGTGGCTTTAGGATTTCGATCAGCGCCCCTGCTTTGTCGTGTGCCGATACCACGATAGAGGTTTTGTCTTGACCTGATGGCGCAATCGCCTCGTGACCGATAATAAGAAAACGTGTGGTGTTGCTAGGATTGTCTTCTATGTTGGTATACAGCTTGTGTAGATCATATTCTGCTGCAGCAACGTCCCCTGCGATAGCGGCAGAATGCCACTCGTTTTTGAGGCGACGCGCCGCCTCTCCGTTGCTCGATACGGCCACACGCTCGACGTTTGGAAAGTTGACATCAAGCCAATGACGGCACTGAGCCAATGACTGCTGGTGCGAATAAATACGGCTGAGACTATCGACCTTGGTGTGCTCAGCGACCAAGAAGTTTTGGTGAATAGGCAGCTCAACTTCACCGATGATTTTTAACGAAGAGGACAAAAAGCCATCTAGCGTGTGATTGACCACCCCTTCTGAAGAGTTTTCAACAGGTACCACGCCATACATCGCTGTGCCCGCTTCGACTTCGCGAAACACATCGGTAATGGTGGTCATCGGCATGGTATCCGCGGCTTTGCCAAAGTGTTTGAGCGCAGCTGCATGGGTAAAGGTACCAACAGGCCCTAAAAAGGCGATGCGCTGCGGCGCTTCTAAATCTAAGCATACAGACATAATCTCACGAAACAGACGGGCCATTTTTTCGTCAGCGATAGGGCCAGTATTGCGCTCCATGACGGCTTTTAGTACTTGCGCCTCTCGCTCTGGACGATAAAAAATAGGGTTACTGTCGGTTGCGGCGGCGGCATTATTCGCGAGGTGTTCTTTTTTGACGACAGCCACTTGCTGAGCCAATTTGGCACGATCATTGATCAACGTTTGAATTTTGCAGTCTACTGCATCGATACTTTGACGAATATTATCCAAAAATGCTTTTTCGGTTGCGGCATCGTTTGTGTCTGTCGTGGTTTGATTGGAGTTATTCATATGTTGCTCTGGTGACTGCTCACTCATTACCGCCCATCCTTTTTAGATTTTTTACTGTTGAAATTTTTGACCAGTTTTTAACTATTGGGTCTGACATCATTGGTGTTAATAGCTTGCTATAGCGACATGATAAAACAACAGTCTATCAAGACACCGTCTGCTTTTGCTCTTATCCGATTTTGCCATGCTATTTTTTGACTTATCGATAATATCTCAAGCTGCTCATACCACTGTCGCATAGCAGGTGACCGGCTCTACTATAACAAAAACGGCGCGCAGTGCCCACGGGTAATCGTGTGCAATCGCATGTAATGTCGCGCCACTCTTATCAGCTGCCCATATCATCTCGTCCATAGTATAGTCGATTCAAAATCATTGTGGTGCAGCGTCAGCAAATGAGAATGCTGATGTCGTCGATTCAGCTCAGATTGACCTGACTATAGCACAGTTTTGCCCTTGTCTCTTATCGTCCATCACACTATGAGGCAACAGAGGCTCAAAACTATGTTACAGTTTAATGCCAATACCTCATCTTACGACAAAAACAAAACCACCCTGTGATTGATAACATCACGTCACTAAAAAAAAGGATCTCTAATGAGCGCATTACAACAGCTTCGTACCATGACCACCATTGTCGCTGATACTGGCGATCTGGCCGCCATTGCGCGCTTAAAACCCATCGACGCCACTACCAACCCAAGCTTGATCACCAAAGCTCTCATCCACCCTGACAACCAAGGCATGCTGGCAGAGACCATGAGTCGCCATAATGGCGATGTCGATGCGGTTATAGATACACTGACCGTCCAAGTCGGCTGTGATATTTTGGCACTGATCGAGGGACGAGTATCTACCGAAGTCGACGCGCGCTTGTCTTATGACACCAAAGCGACGATCGATAAGGCCATGGCGTTTATGGAGGCGTATCAAAAGGCAGGAATCGATCCTAAGCGCGTCTTGATCAAAATGGCCGCCACCTGGCAAGGCATCGAGGCGGCGCGCTACCTCGAAACCCAAGGCATCCATTGTAACTTGACGCTTTTATTCGGTCAGCATCAAGCCATTGCCTGTGCTGATGCTGGCGTGACGCTGATCTCGCCTTTTGTGGGTCGTATTTTAGACTGGCAAAAACGCCAGCAAAACCGCCAAAATGTGCCCGCCTCCGATGATATGGGCGTACAATCGGTCAAGCGGATTTATCAATATTACAAGCAGCACGGCTATGGCACTCAAGTCATGGGCGCAAGCTTCCGCTCTACTGAGCAAATACTGGCGTTGGCAGGCTGTGATTTATTGACCATCGCGCCAAACCTTATCGACGAGCTTGCCGCCATGGACACACAAGTAGAGCGTCAGCTATCGCCCAGCATGTCTATGGCGCTAGATGAGATGACCCGCGTCAGTCTAACTCACGAAGAATTCAGCGCCGCCTACCAACAAGACACCGTGACACAAGACCTGCTACCAAAGGGCATTGATGGCTTTATCACTGCTCGTGATGAGCTGGCCAAGACACTAGCGGCCATCCGTGAGTAACTTGTCAGGCCATGACCTGTCATAAAAGATATTTGCCTGCCGATAACAACTTGGCTATTATGGCCTACTTCAAACAACCAGAAGCAAGGCTTAAGTATGAAACGGCTATCAGCGTTATTGGCAGGCAGTGCTTTGGCACTCAGCGCACAAGCAGTGAGCTGGTCAGAGGTGTCCGAGAGTCATTCTGGCTCGGTTTTTAGTGTGGACTTAGATTCTATCGAGCGCTCTGATATTAGCATCATAGATGAAAAGCGTGTCGAAAATATCACCGTCTCAATCCGTCGGACCTACCCCCCACAAGCCAAAAAAAACATAGCAAAAGACAAAGAGGCTGCAAAAGAAGAAAATGCGGAAACAGCGCTTTTTAAAGAAAAACCCATCCATCATAGCGATCAGCAGCTACTGATCTCTTGTAAAGACGCCAGCTACTATCGGCGTGCTTATGTCAATTACGCGGCCAATGACAAAGTCATAAAGTCTTGGCAGTCAGACAAACCCATTTTGACCACAAAAGATTTTAAAATCACCAGCCCTAAGACGATCGGACGCGCCCTCGTAGAATACAGCTGCAAAAACCACGAACAACAAAAAACGGCTTAATTTAGCATGGGCTTTATTCCATGTATAGTCGATACACTCTAAAAATGTCATAGCGCTACTGGGATGAATTTTGCGCAGCCTCTGGGAACGCAGCACGCAAGTAAAATTTATACCAGTAGCGCGTTTAAATCCATAACAGTTTTATATTCAGCTAACTATATCTTAAATAGCTATGTTGAAAAAAAGCGCGCTGATTATATCAGCATCAGCGCGCTTTTTGATTTTAGGCTTTTAGTACCGTATAAACGGGTACTGGAAACGCTCCATGCAGCGCCACCAAATCGAGTAATACCAGCGCCCCGACTACGGTGTGACCTGCTGAGCGACAAAGCTCGTAAGCGGTGTTCAAGGTGCCACCAGTTGCCAAAATATCATCGACCAACAATACCCGCTCAGGCGGTAGATTGTTTTGCATCTCAAGGGTGTCTTTACCATACTCAAGCGCATAAGCCTTATTGGCCACAGGTGGCGGCAACTTACCAGGCTTACGCAGCAATATCATACCCTTACCCAAGCGCCCTGCTAGCAAGCTGGCAAAGACAAACCCACGCGCCTCGACCGCACCCAAACAATCGACCTCATCCAGACAGCCTTCTGGTAAAGCGGCCAGCAGCGCATCGATGACCGCATCAACGTGACTGCGCAGTAACGGGGTTATGTCATAAAAATCAATGCCGACTTTTGGAAAGTCTGGTACGGTGCGAATGATCTGCCAAAAAGGATGGTCAGTATTGAGCTCGGCTGATGGCTGGTTTTCGGTATTGGTAGAGGTGGCGGCATTGATGCTCATGAGGACCCTTAGCGTGTATGACTTTAATGATAACTGGTGTGAATTTTTCGGCCGTTATTGTAGCATAATTGACCCAATTAATACGCTAAAGCATCGGCTATTATCAGCCTTGGTCTGCACAAAACCGCGACACTTGACTTGATAAAAATCTCACAATCTCAATATACAAGTGTAAACTTAACTATGAAAATAACGGTTATATGCTAAACTACGTGCGTTTTTGCTGTCTAAGCGCTGACCGTTATATGGACACTTGCACACTGTCGTGACGCCCAGTCATTAGCCCTTGGCGTGACTGGCGCGCTAAAAAATGGTCACACTAGAAATAATCGATAGGACTTTTTATGAAACGTTATGAATGTATTGTCTGCGGCTGGATATACGACGAAGCACTTGGCTGCCCAGAAGAAGGCATCGCCCCTGGTACCAAATGGGAAGACATCCCTGATGACTGGACATGTCCTGAGTGCGGTGTGGGCAAACTCGATTTTGAGATGCTTGAGCTGTAGTAGACGACCTCTGATTAGGACACTTCATGACACAATCAAATAACATCAATAGCGCCAGATCCCAAGCAAGCCCAGATCCAAGCCTAGATGAGAATGTGAGCCACTATCCTACGCCTGAGTGGCAAAAGTTTGGCGCGCATCAGTGGCATGACTCTGATCTGAGTGACCAGTTGCATCAAGCGATGATCGATATCGGTGATGGTATCGAGCTTTGTGTGGAAGCAGGCGGTAACCCAAACCATCCACCCTTGCTCATGGTCATGGGGCTTGGCTCACAAATGATATTTTGGCCAGAAAACTTTATAAAACGCCTCATTGATGCTGGTTTTTTTGTGATTCGTTTTGACAATCGTGATATTGGCCTATCGTCTAAAGTGCAAATTGACGGCCTACCGCGTATCAGTCAGCTAAAGATGATGATGCGTCTGCAAACAGGGCTCTCTAACAAGAGCGCGCAAGTGGCCTATAATTTGACCGACATGGCCGAAGACACCGCTCGTCTGATTAAGGCGTTGCAGCTGGGTAAAACCCATCTGCTTGGCGCATCTATGGGCGGGATGATTGCCCAAATCGTGGCCGCTCGCTACCCAAGCTTGGTACAGCGAATGGCACTGATGTTTACCACCACCAATCGTGCATTTTTAAGACCACCCAAACCTCGGCAGCTATACACCCTTATCAACCGCCCTGAGAGTCACTCTGAGCGTGATATCGTGCGTCATAGCGTCTGGTTTATGAAGACGGTTGGCACGCCAGGGCATGTCAATGTGCGCATGGTGCGTGAGATTGCCAAAATTCGCTATCAGCGCAGCTTTCATCCGCTCGGGACCGTGCAGCAGCTAAATGCTATTTTGGCATCTGGCTCTATTAGCCGCTATAGCAAACAAGTCAAAGCCCCAACCATTGTGTTACATGGTAGCGCCGATGGCCTCCTGCCAGCATCGCAAGGGCGCGTGGTGGCGAAGACCATCCCCAATGCCAAGTTTTATCTGATTGAGGGCATGGCACACGATATTCCTGAGTATTATCAGCCTTATATGGTGGATCTGATCAGTAATCATCTATTGGCGCATCGCTCTTAAAGGCTATTTAAAAAGCGCGTACGTCTGAACAAGCGTGTAAGTTTGACTGTCAAAGACAAGCTTGCACGCTTTTTTATGCCTACTTAGGTATCGCCATGGGGCAAAAACAAACGGCTCAATCACAGCCAACGCTGCTGCCTGTTTTATCAATACACATTTTATTGCCATTTTTTAGATTACCGATCCATGCTTTGCCATCGACAAACACAAACGAGGGCTTGCCTTGATAAGTATCGCCTGCGGACACGCCACTATCTGCAAACCGAAACGGAATCAACAGCTCACCACCAAGATTGACAAAGCCCCAATCTTCATTGATACGTACGCCCGCCATGCCTTCAGAGAAGGGACGCACCTCATCAAATGAGTAGGTAATCATGGTGACATTTTGGTCATCGGCAAAGCCCCATTTACCATCTTGCTGACGCGGCTGTAGTGTGGTAAATGGACTGATGGGCGGCGTGGATGGCGACTGACGCGCTTGCGGCGGCTTGTGGTTATTGTCAGCAGGGTCTTTTGCCACATTGCCGCTTTTATCCAGCCAACTGATGTTATTGCTTTTACGCACACGGGTGATGCCGCCGCGATAATCAGCCACCTCACTAAACGATGACGAAAATGGCACGACGGTTCTGTTGGCGGTATTGATGACGCCATAGTTGCCGTCCTTTTTTACGACGATACGCCCTTCTGATACCGGCCGCGCCCAGCCTTGACGTTCTTTTAGCATATCGTACATAGCAGGCACCACTTCTCGCCCTTTCATGTTGAGATATCCGACATGACCGTTACGCAGTACGGGCAGCAGCCCCTCTGAAAGGTTATCGGCATCGACCTTTTGATAGCGTGATAGATCGACGATGCGCTTGCCTTTGTTGTCAATCAAGGCCACAGGCGCGCCAAAATCTTTGACGGCCAAAAACAAGCCACTGCTGGCGGTACAAGAGACGTTTTTGTAGTAGCTTTTGGGAACTTTACAGCTGGCGGCTTGTGCTTGCGGTATCACCAGTAACGCACTGACACTGACAATGCTAATGCCAGCCGTACACCGCAACATCATTGTCCAAAGGTTAGATACTACAGAGCGCGGTTTTGATAAAGAACATCGAAACATAATAAACCTAAGCAAATGTCATTCATTGGCATAATTATATACACAGGGGTCGTCGTTTAGATAGCTTTGTCTGCTATCTCATAGAATAATTGTCGCTGAGCCATTTCATTCTGGGGGCAAAACCTCGACAATAGCCTAATCGCTATAAAATGCTTTTTTATCATCACCCCATTCATATAAGGAGACACTATGGCTATGGCCATCGCCGCATCCCGCTCTGCCCCTATCGGTTTAGTCATAGGCTGTATTATTTTTGGTTTAGGTAGCCTGATCGTCGCTCATGTCGATATCGGTGGTTGGGCGATGTCGTTTTGGCGCTTGGCCATCTCTGGTATCGTTTTTGCCGTATTAGCCAAAATCATGGGGCAACGCTTGCCGCGCTCAGGACGCGCTATTTTTTATGCGTTGTTATCAGGGGCGTTTTTGGGATTGGATTTGGCACTTTGGCATGAGAGTATTTATGCGGTCGGTCCTGGTATCTCTACCCTGCTCAACAGCTTACAGATTTTTTTCTTGGCAGCGATTGGGTTTTTGTATTTCAATGAGCGTCAATCTATCGTACAGCTGATTAGTTTGTTTTTGGCGATGCTCGGTGTGGCGATGATTGGTAGCCCGGAGTTTGCCCATAACAGCGCAGCGACGTGGGGGTTTGTCACTGGTATCGTTTCGGGCGCTATGCTAGCGGCATCGATGACCTTTATCCGTAAGACGCACGATACTGAGCCAACGCCAATATTTATACTCATGCAGCTGATCAGTATCGGCGGGGTGCTGGCGATGGTTGTGCCAATGTGGGTGTTTGATCAAGGCAGTATCTTGCCCAATACTTGGGCGGAGATTGGCTGGATATTGGTCTATGGTACGGTGATGCAGTGCTTGGCATGGGGACTCATTGCTTACTCTATTCCCAAGCTGTCACTGGCCTTGACGGGGTTATTATTGCTCTCTGAGCCTATCGCCGCTTTGGTGATTGATTATAGCTGGCTGGACAAACCCATCAATACTTTGCAGTGGGCTGGTGCGTTACTCACCATGTTTGCTATTTATTTGGGTTCACTCAAACCAAAACCACGCGCCCTACGCCGTTATCGTTTTTTTTCGCGGTTTTATAAACGTGACTATAAATAATCTCTGTCTGCTACTTATCATCATCTATTGCTCCCCTAAACGCACTACAAAAAACGCCCATACTATTTATAGTATGGGCGTTTTTTTGACCAGTATACGGCCTATTTGGCCGCTGCGCTAGTGTCAGCGGTTTTGTCAGAGCCTTTATTAAACAACACATTTAACACGATAGCAGCCAAAGTTGCCGTGCCGATGCCGCCCAAATCAAACCCGCCTAAGTGCAAGCTAAAGTTACCTGTCCCCATAATGACAGTAACGGCCGCGATAATCAGATTGCTGTTTTTGCTAAAATCGATGTGATTGTCGATCCAAATCTTTGCCCCTGCAATCGCAATCAGGCCAAACACCACGATAGAAGCACCGCCTAATAAGGCCGCTGGTATCGTCTGAATAATGGCACCAAACTTTGGCGATAAGCCCAGCAAAATAGCCACCAACCCTGCCACGACAAATATCGTCGTGCTATAGACCTTGGTTACGGCCATGACACCGATGTTTTCGGCATAGGTAGTGACACCAGTGCCACCAAACCCTGCCGAAAACGTCGTGGCCAGCCCATCTGCAAAAAACGCGCGGCCCATATAAGGCGTCACCCGCGCTTTTGTCATACCCTCAACTGCCTTAAAGTGTCCTAAGTTTTCGGCGACTAGGATAAATGCCACCGGCGCGATAAGAATAATGGCGCTCATCTCAAAGCTTGGGGTATGAATCGTTGGTAGCCCAAACCACGATGCGGCGGCGACACCACTAAAATCAATCGCCGTGCCGAAGCCCAAAACATTGGTCATCACAAAATAGGCCACATAAGACAAGATCAAGCCCACCAGCAACAGCAAGCGGCGCAACATACCACGGGTAAAGACCGCCACCCCACTGATGAGTAATACCGTCAACGTCGCCATCCAAGCATCAAACTGATTGGCCGACACCCCTTGGATGGTCACTGGCGCTAGGTTTAGACCGATAATCATCACAATAGCTCCTGTGACAATGGGCGGCATCAAGCGTTCAATCCAGCCAGTGCCCGTCTTCATCACCAGTAGCCCAATCAGCGCATAGACGATACCACATGCCATGATACCGCCTAAAGCGACACTCAAATTATCATTGAACCCTGCCCCTGCATAAGCGGTCACTGCAATGACAGGTCCGATGAACGCAAAGCTTGAGCCCAGATAACTTGGCATACGCCCGCCTGTGATCATAAAAAACATCACAGTACAGATGCCCGACATCAAGATAGCCAAATTGGGGTCAAATCCCATCAAAAGCGGTGCCAACACCGTCGCCCCAAACATGGCAAAGGTATGCTGCACCCCTAACAAGACGCTTTTTGAAGGCGGTAGATATTCATTGATACCGACAGGATCGCGGTCCAAGTCGCCTTTATAAGGTCGCCATGTCGGAAACCAGCGGCCATTGTCAAAATCTGAATGAAGCGGCTGACTCATGGCTGCTGGGTCGATACCCGCCGCCTCTAAGGCGTTTTGTGCCGGCTTATCTTGAGCGCTTTTTTGGGAAGATGAAGGATGTTCTGTTGGCGATGACATGCGCGCGTCCTATGTGAGCTGGAGTGATGAGGAAAAACAAGGGCGTGTCTCAATTTTAGTCAATAGCTACTTACTTAGCCTAAAAATAAAAACACTTTAATAGAATGATACTATGCAGCAATATTTTGATTTATAACATCATGATTTATAACACAAATCGACTATTTTGCTTTTTTTCTATTGAGACTTATTCTTTTATATTTCTTGCTAGCAAACCAAAAGTATTATTTGTTATGATGTCTGTGTTTTACCGGATGTGAGAGGGTCGATATGTTGCCGATATGTTCAATAGTTAATTCTAAATAAAACAGATACATTATATGTCAACATGGAACTGGTATAGATTTTCCTTGCGTGCCGTGCCTGTGCTGCTCGATGCTGCGTAAAACTCATCCCAGTCATACTGTGTCGTTTTTATACTGAACTCACTATACTAAATATCTAAGTTGGCGCTGTCCTACTGTCCATCAGCCTATCAACTACTGACTTACAGGATGTTACACAACCGTTGGCTGGAAGCATAATAACGGAGTTTCTTATTAAATAAAAGTTATTATTCAGCGGCTATTTTTGTTCTTCGACTCCCATACACCCACCACCACTGCGCCATATGCACCGTATATAGGTGATTATCGGTAGTGGCTGGCTATTATATATTGACTCAAAGTGCGTAAAGCAGGCTATCTTGTCTGCCCAATCACTGATGACTTTTTGGTAATTTATTATGATTAGTGTTTTTGATTTATTTAAAATCGGTATCGGGCCATCAAGCTCACATACCGTCGGTCCGATGGTCGCTGCCAATCTTTTTTTGACCTCACTGATAAAGCAGGCTGAGTTAACGACTATCCAGCGTATCGAGATTGAGCTTTATGGCTCGTTGGCAGCCACTGGCAAAGGCCATGCCACCGACACAGCCATATTACTTGGCTTACTCGGACATACGCCCAGTACGATTGATACGCGTTTGACCAGTGATTATCTAGCGCCTATTTTTTCAGCCAAACAGCTGGCTATCTCAGGCATGCATACGATTGACTTTGATACAGATCGCGATATTCACTGGTATGATGAGACGGTGTTGCCTTATCACCCAAACGCCTTGACCCTGCGCGCGACACTAGCAGATGATAGCAGCTATCAGCAGACTTACTACTCAGTTGGCGGCGGTTTTGTCATCAATGAAGAAGACGCCACCAACCCAGACGAAGACCATGCCAGCCCTACGATAGCTAGTGTGCCGTACCCCTTCAATAGTGCCGCAGAGCTACTAGAGCAATGTCGTCAGCATGAGCTTAGTATCAGCGAGCTGGTGCTGGCCAACGAGTGCCACTTTCGTGATAAAACAGCGGTGTTTGAGTATTTGGATCAGATTTGGGCGGTGATGCAAGACTGCGTCACACAAGGGTGTGACAATGGTGGCATCTTGCCAGGTGGCCTAGATGTCAAACGCCGCGCTAAAGACTTGCACCAACAGCTAGACGCTGAACAAGACCAGCCGATCGCCAAGACCGACAAGCTCGCTGCCATGGACTGGGTTGATCTGTACGCTCTGGCAGTCAATGAAGAAAACGCCAATGGTGGTAAAGTGGTCACTGCGCCGACCAATGGTGCAGCGGGCATCATCCCAGCGGTGCTACATTATTACCGTGATTTTTTGCCCAACTATAGCCAAGACGGCGTGCGCAAGTTTTTATTAAACGCCACGGCTATCGGCAGCTTAATCAAACAAAACGCCTCCATCTCTGGCGCTGAAGTTGGCTGTCAAGGCGAGGTTGGCTCCGCTTGTGCGATGGCAGGCTCTGCTCTAGCCGAGATCATGGATGGCTCGCCAGCCAAATGCTTAAATGCGGCCGAAATCGGCATCGAGCACAACTTAGGCTTAACCTGCGATCCTATCGGCGGACTGGTACAGGTGCCTTGTATCGAGCGCAATGCCATGGGCGCGGTCAAAGCAATCAATGCAGCGCGTCTGGCCTGCCGCGGCAATGGCCAACATTTCGTCTCGCTAGACAAGGTGATTGAAACCATGAAAGTGACTGGCGCTGACATGCTCGATAAGTATAAAGAAACCTCACGTGGCGGGCTGGCAGTGTATGCTGACAATCGTATACCGACGGCCACTCATGGCGTCAGTGTAAAGTACAGCCAGTGTTAGTCGTCATTTATGAGGTCAGCATACTAATAAGATAATCGTGTTGTGTTAAACGTAACAAAAAATGCCTCTGATCAATCAGAGGCATTTTTTAGGATAATGATTAGGGCGTGTTGAACATTCACAAATAGGCACTGCTGATCGCTAAAATTGTTCCAGACAAGGCGCAAAGCGACGATAATGCAGATGCCTTAGCTAGATTTGCAACGCAGTATGGCGCAATTTTAGCATCAGCCGTAGGGACAGGACTCTTTTTTGCCGCTTCATTGGTAAAAATAGACGCTTAGAGCGACTAAGCTTACTATTTTTACCTTCGAATCGTCTAAAAAATAGTCTCTGTCAGTGCCATGGTTGAATGTTCAACACGCCCTCAATATCTATCGTCAGTATGATGGCTGTCTACAATAGTTTTAGTCAGCAGTTAGCGTCATTACTCAGCTGTCTTAGAAATTACTTCATTTAAGATCCAAACCGGTTGTACCACATTTGAGCCTTCAGCAGTTACGGCTTCTTGGCGCACATCGAGCACATAACGATAGTTTGGCTCATAAGTGAAACCTTGGATATTACCATTTAATGTGGTGTAGTTTTTCTGATGGGTTTGACGATACTGCAAGCATTCAGCTTCAACGGTGGTGCCATCGGTTGCCGTGAGGTCACAAACAGCTTTTCGTGGTGCAATCTCTACCTCAAAGCTTGGGATATTGACGACTTTGACATTCATTGGCTGCCCCTCAACCACCATGGTACGCTCGCTATCCATCCCCATGGTAGAGCAACCTGATAGGGCAAATGTGGTCATTAATGCTGCAATGGCTAATTTTTTCATTATTCAATCCTCAGTTATTGGTTATGCATTTTTATTACTTGTTTTACGTTATTGTTTGGCACATTTTATAACTATCGTCGTATGTCTCACACTCGTCGTATGTCTCACACTTATCAGGTCATGATTACTTGATAGTTTGGTTTAACCGTTTGATGTATTGCTGACTGAAATAAGTATAGGGCGCAGTGCTGCTTCTCCTCTATGACTGCTTTGTAAAGTAACGTCAGCTTTTGCAACTGCTGTTAATAAAGCGTATTAAATCACAGGGTAAATTGCTACTCACCGCGTATTTACTTCGAGCACGTCTCCTCATATTGGCTTAACAAGGCACAAAAAAGCCAGAGCGACACCGTATCGGTCACTCTGGCTGTTACACTTGGCATTAAGATATCAATAAATAGCCGCTATCAGTTAGCTACGATAGTCTGCATTGATTTTGACATAGTCATAAGACAAGTCGCAGGTATAAACGGTATCGCTAGCATCACCGCGTGCCAGATTGATATGAATGGTAATCTCTGGGCGGCTCATCACCGCCTTACCCGCCTCTTCTGTATAATCTGGCGCCACGCCGCCGTTTTGGCAAATCATCACTTCATCAAGATAGACATCGACTTGCTCGGTATCAAGATCTTCAATCCCTGCATAACCCACCGCCGCCAAGATACGACCCCAATTAGCATCGCTGGCAAAAAACGCCGTTTTGACCAATGGAGAGTGCGCGACCGCATAGGCCACATCACAGCATTCTTGTGTGACTTTGCCGCCGGTGACTTTGACCGTCATAAACTTCGTTGCGCCTTCCCCATCTCGTACAATCAACTGCGCCAGACGGACAAACACCTCTGTCAAGGCAGCAAATACCGCTGAGTAATGCGGGTGCTCAGGGCTATCGATCACCTCCGAGCTGGCTGCACCTGTGGCGATCAACACGCAGCAATCATTGGTCGAGGTATCTCCATCGACTGTGATGCGGTTAAAGGACTGCTCATTGATTTGACCCAGCATCTCTTGTAGCAGGTCGGCTTTGATATTGGCATCGGTTGCTACATAGCCTAGCATGGTCGCCATATTTGGACGTATCATGCCTGAGCCTTTTGAGATACCAGTCACATGATAGCAGCTGCCCGCCACCTCGATTTTTTGGCTCGCAATCTTGGGTATAGTATCAGTGGTACGGATGCCATTTGCCGCGGCCAGCCATTTATCAGCCGCCAAACCAGCAAGCGCCTCATCCAACCCTGCAATGACCGCATCGCTGTTTAGCGGCTCACCAATGACCCCTGTCGAAAACGGCAAGACCGTCTGGGTATCGACGCCAGCTTTAGTGGCCAATGCCGCACATATCTCTTGGGCGCGGCGTTTGCCATCGGCACCCGTCCCAGCATTGGCATTACCAGTGTTGATCACAAGATAGCGTGGACTGTGAGTGTCAAAGTGCTCACGCAGTACGCGTACAGGCGCCGCACAAAAGGTGTTTTTGGTAGTGACAACGGCGCAGCTGGCCGTCTCAGCAATCTCAAGCACCACCAAATCATCACGATCCTTATAACGCACGCCTGCCGCGGTCGCACTTAGTTTGACGCCTTCGATGGGATAAATAGTATCAGGTACTGCAACATTTCCAACAGCCATAGGGGCTTCCTTATTTTGCTTATATAGATGGTTTATTCAGACGGTTTGTTTATTTAGGCCATATTTGATTCAAATTATACTTTGCTAAGAGTAAACGCGCTCCAAATTGGCGCATGGTCAGAAGGCTTTTCCATACCACGAAGCTCATAGCTGATACCCGCATCCACGCAGTGATCGACGAGATCCGCGCTACACAAAATATGGTCGATACGTAGACCACGCTTCGGATCGTCATTAAAGCCGCGACTGCGGTAATCAAACCAGCTATATAGCTCAGTACTCTCTGGATAATGCAGGCGGTACGTATCCGTTAGCTCACGCGACATCAAATCGGCATACCACTCACGCTCTTCTGGCAAAAATGAAGTCTTTCTATTTTTTAGCCAGCGCTTGGCATTTGCTTCCCCAATGCCGATGTCGATATCTTCTGGCGCGATATTCATATCACCCATAATCACCAGTGAGCGACCTTCAGCTTTGAGCGTGTCGATGTATGCCATCAAATCGGCATAGTAGGCACGCTTCATAGGGAACTTGGTGGGATGGTCTTGGCTCTCGCCTTGCGGAAAATAGCCATTTAATACATCAATTTCACGGCCTTGCAGCTCATAACGGGCGTGGATAAAGCGTTTTTGAGCATCTACGTCTTCGCCAGGGAACCCCTTTTGGACAAATATCGGCGCAACTTTGGATAACAGAGCCACACCGTAATGCCCTTTTTGGCCAAAGTATTCTACATGATACCCCAAACCTTCGACCGCCGATAAAGGAAATTGATCATCGTGTACTTTAGTCTCTTGCAATCCCATCACATCAGGATCGATCACCTCTCGCACTGCCTCTAGCTGATGCTGACGGGCACGAATACCATTGATATTAAAACTGACAAAACGGGTCATAAATTATCCTATACTGATTGATGAAAATACGCAGCGATACACTGATGTGACGCACTATGATAGCAGACGTAAATGGGTCTGACTGTTGCACGCCTAGATATCTTAAGCTAGAGTAGTTGCTACTGATCAGCGGCCATGATACTTCATAATAAATAGCTGACACTTTTTGGGCATGCAACTTTTAGCACTCAACCATCGCACAGACATCCTGTATCACTATACTGAGCACTCATATGACAACAAGCACGCAAACAACGACAAAAAAAACCGAGCACCACATCCCAAAAACAGCCACCAGCGATAGTATCTCGCCACTATTTGCAAAAGACTATAATGTCTATATTAACCATACCGATGCTGGCGGTATAGTCTACCATGCCAATCATCTGGTGTTTTTTGAAAACTGTCGCCGTGATTGGTTTGCCAAACTCGGTCTCAACGGTTATTTTTTACAGACAGATACAGGCGACGTGCAGCACTTTGTCGTCAGTCAAGCAGACCTACAATACAAACGGGCGATATTGTTAGATGAAGTCATCAGCGTACGTATCGATGACGTCGAGATAAAGCCTGCCAGCATTGTGTTTTATCAAAGTATCCATCGGCATCTGACAGATAGCGCAGCTAGCAACAACGCCGGGCTATTAAGCCGTGGCAAAATTGTCATCGCCTGCGTGCAAAACCAGCTAAGACCGACACCAAATACTGGTGACAAGGACCATGCAGCCGATACCGCTGCTGCCAACGGCGCCCCCATGCGCCCCATTCGCGTACCCCAAAAGCTGCGGGCAGCCATTGAGCAAGCCGCCGCACGGCCGTCACCAATTCAGACACCATCTGCTCAATAGACAGCGCACATCAATGAGTACCGACAACGACGATACTATCTTGGCATTTGAGCATGTCAAGATGCTGACTCACGGTAGTGATGGACAAAAAAAACAACTGATACAACAAGCCAGTGGCACACTATTAGCAGGACAGGTGACCGTCCTGACGGGTACATCTGGTAGCGGCAAGTCGGTACTACTACGGGTGTTGACAGGGCTTTTTCCCATCAGCGCGGGCACCGTACGGTTAAGACCCACGCACGAGCCGCCCCACGCCCGCTTTTGGGGCATACAAGATATATCACCTACCAAATGGCGCGCTCAAGTCGCTTTGCTCGCGCAGCACCCTCAGCTGATAGAAGGCAGCGTGCTTGATAATCTGCAGCTGCCTTTCCAGTTGCGGGCGCATCAGCATCTATGCTTTGATAGCGATTGGCATACCGCCCAGCTTGCTTATTTAGGCCGAGGGGGTGATTTTTTGCACAAAGATGCCTATCACTTATCAGGCGGCGAGCGCCAGCTGGTCAACACCTTACGCTTACTACAACTAGAGCCGCGTGTCTTGTTGCTAGACGAGCCTACCGCCGCGCTAGATGTCGATACGGCCGCGCAGCTGGTTGCACTTCTCGCCGACTGGGTACAAAAAAGCAAACAACGCACGGTACTGTGGGTCACGCATGATACCCAAGACATCTTGCCATTGGCAGACCAGCATTGGCATATGCAAGCAGGCGTACTGACTAAAATCAGGTAAATGTAAATTCAATGAACGCATCAAAGGGTACATGTCTGCGTAGGCACAGCGGGCAGTAAAAATAAATGAGTGAGCCAGAATACTTGGCTGACAAAGTGAGCCGCGATGAACACCAGCGACGATATGCAGATATTTCTCACATATGGCGACATTGCGCTCGCCAGCAGCTTAATCCTCATAGTATTGATGGTCTCTTGGCGTTTGCGTCTACATCTGACCAAGACACTATTGATGGCGGCGCTACGTACAGTCGTACAGCTGAGCTTTATCGGTCTCATCTTAGCGTGGGTATTTGCGCGCGAGCAGTGGTATGAAGTTTTATCCATCTTGACCATAATGACACTGATTGCAGGAAGTGCGGCCAAAAACCGAGTCAAACGCCGCTATAAAGGCTTGTTTATCGATACGCTGCTTGCCGTTAGTGTCTCTGCAGTACTGGTGACAGCCATTGCCATCTTGGTTATTTTAGAAGTGCAGCCATGGTACACACCGCAGTTTGTGATTCCTATTTTGGGTCTGATATTAGGCAACTCACTGACTGCCATCTCATTGACCAGTAACCAGCTGATCAATGCCTTTTATGAGCAGCAAGCGCGTATCGAGATGATGCTCAGCTTATCTGCGACGTCCTTTGAAGCTGTACATGAGCAGATACGAACGGCCATCATCAATGGTATGACACCGACTCTCAACTCTATGTTGGTGGTCGGCGTGGTGAGCTTACCTGGTATGATGACAGGACAGATCTTAGCAGGCGCTGATCCTACCCAAGCCATTCGCTATCAAATAGTCACCATGTTTTTGATCTGTGTGAGTAGCACATTGGGCTGCACCATCAGCGCCGTACTCACTTACCGCCGATTTTTTAATAAAAACCAGCAATTCTCGCTTCCTTGACTGCCAATTGCTGGCTTCTATAATGTCATAGCGCTACTGGGATGAATTTTTCGCAGCCTCTGGGAACGCAGCACGCAAGTAAAATTTATACCAGTAGCGCGTTTCAATCCATAACAGTTTTACATTCAGCTAACTATAGATAACTTCTCTGGTACAGGCTTAATCTACCTCATACTTTATGGCTGACGGTTAAATGAACTGATCAGTATCATATACCGTTGTTGCCTTGGCCGACATTCATGCTACTGTATTTCTGAAGTGTATTATTTTTTTGATGCCTTGGTTTTTATGCTTTAATAATAGCGCATGGTTTTCGCTGTCACTGAAACAATCGATGATTACCGTGCAACTTACCCTGTCATTCAAAAAACTGAGCAGCCAGTCAATAAATACGGATGTTGACGCACGCAGCGACAAACTACCTCTGTCAGCGCTGGTGTGTTTTATTGACACGGATAAGACTGCTTTGATACACCCTCCTACCCTATTTTGAAATTCAAGGACGCTGACTATGATGCCGAACAAACCTTGGCTTGCCAATTATCCCGATGGTGTACCTAAGACTATCAACCCTGATAGATATAGCAGCATAATGGAGCTGTATGAGGAATGCTTTGACCGCTTTCGTATGCACCCTATGAGTATCTGTATGGGTGTGACTCACACTTATAATGATGTGGATGAAGCCTCGTTGGCCGTCGCCGCATGGCTACAATCTCAGGGACTACCACAAGGCAGTGTGGTGGCACTGATGATGCCAAACGTGCCGCAATATCTGCCCACGATGATTGGTATCTTGCGGGCAGGCTATGTATGCACCCCAGTCAATCCACTCTATACAGGCCGCGAGCTGCGTCATCAGCTCAACGACTCAGGCGCACAAATTATCTTTGTGGTAGACAACTTTGCCCAAGCGCTCGAGCAGGTCATCGGCGAGACCAAAATCAAACGTATTGTCTTATCAAAAATGGGCGATATGATGGGGCTCAAAGGTATCTTGGTCAATACCATCATTCGCCAAGTCAAACGTCTGGTCCCCAAATACAAGCTCAACGACCCAAAGTATCAAGTCACAAAACTCCCTGATGTGCTCAAAAAAGGCAAAAGCCTTCCCTTTCAAAAGCCAAAAATGTCACTTGATCAAAAGGCGTTTTTGCAATATACCGGCGGCACGACAGGATTATCAAAGGGTGCCATCTTGTCGCAGCGTAATATCGTGGCGGCGGCGATGCAATCAGAGGCTTGGACCCGCCCTATCACCTCTGAGATCAATGAGGTATATATCAATATGGTCATGGCGCTACCGCTGTATCATATCTTTGCCTTTATGCTCAGCTTGCTCGGCATGCGCTCAGGCTATACCTTTATCTTAATACCCAACCCGCGCGATATACCAGGGTTTATCAAAACCTTATCAAAACAGCCATTTCATATTTTTCCAGCGGTCAATACGCTGTTTAAAGGCTTGCTAGATCATCCAGACTTTAAACACCTAGATTTTAGCTCGCTACGTATCTCGCAGGCAGGTGGTATGGCGGCGACCGAACAAACCGCCACTCGCTGGCTTGAGACCACTGACTGTGCGATGATCGAAGGTTGGGGAATGACCGAAGGCGTGGCGGTCGGTACGGCCAACGTCATCACAGATCGTAAGTTTAACGGGACAATTGGTGTACCCGTCCCTAGCGTCGATGCCATTGTGATTGATGATGAGGGCAAGCGCGTCGGTGTAAACCAAGCAGGCGAGCTGTGCGTCAAGGGCCCTAACGTCACTTCAGGTTATTTAAACAGAGACAGCAGTGATGACTTTACCAGCGATGGTTACTTCCGTACTGGTGATATCGTTAGTATGGATGAAAAAGGATACTTTAGACTGTTAGACCGTAAAAAAGACATGATTTTGGTCTCTGGTTTTAACGTCTTTCCTAATGAGGTCGAGTCTGTCATGCTTGACTGCGACGGTATCGTTGATTGTGCGGTCATTGGTATTCCTGATGAGCGCCAAGGCGAGGCAGTCAAAATCTATGTGGTGCCTGCGGACAACAATGTCACCAAAGAAGTCATCAAAGAATTTGCGCTGGACAACTTAACGGGTTATAAGTGCCCACGTCATATCGAGTTTGTCAGCGAGCTACCAAAGAGCAACGTCGGTAAGGTACTGCGGCAAAAACTGCGCGAAAAACACGACGCAGACCATCCAAGACTGTAAATACGTCATTCATAATAAGAATTTTATCAAAGCTTTATCATAGCGCCTTGCCTTTGCAGGGCGCTTTTATGTCAGCGGCCCTATCTTTAGATCTTTTTATTACTTACTATTGTTGATGCATGAATGATGGCTTATCTGTCTCGTTACTATCTATTTATCCGCTTTGACCTCACAGAATTTTTACTCAATCTTTATTCTGTGTTAGCGTCACTATTGACGAATCGCTTTCGCCAGCCACTTATCTCTATTTAATCTCTATGATAAGCGGTCGCGCCAGACAACACCCTCACCGCTCATCCCTATTTGATGGCCATTTATCTTATTTTACTTGCAACACATCTTATTTGATTAATCAAATTTATATATGTACTAAGAAGTTCTAGTATAATAATATCGACTTACGTTGTAGTTGTGTTAATGTATTGCCGAAATATGTCACGTGCTATTCTGTTGCTTTAATTAGAGAAAACATTCGTTAAAACAACAGAATATCGTCGTTTTACCATATATATGTTTTATTTGACCTCGTGTGACGGCGAGGCGCACAATCAATCGTTTAACCCATTCAAACCAGCATTTTTGATCGTTAAACACCATTGTACAAAGGCCACCATATGTTAGCAGTCAGTAATAGATAGGATAGCACTCGGCCATATCGCGCTCAGTGATTGAGCGCATATCGTTGACAAGGATGTGACTACTTTCTTATAGAACCTTAACTTATATCAAAATTAAGGACGCTAAATATGACTACAGATAAGCCTTGGCTTGCTCATTATCCAGCAAACGTACCAAAGAGCATCGACCCTGATCAATACGACAGCCTCATCGAGCTATACGAGGAGTGTTTTAACCGCTTTCGTATGCACCCTATGAGTGTCTGTATGGGCGTGACACACACGTATGATGACGTCGACAAAGCCTCATTGGCCGTCGCCGCATGGCTACAGTCGCAGGAAATCCCCAAAGGTAGCGTGGTGGCATTGATGATGCCAAACGTGCCGCAGTATTTGCCCACGATGATCGGTATCTTGCGGGCAGGCTACGTATGTACGCCTATCAACCCATTATACACGGGTCGCGAGCTGCGCCATCAGCTCAACGATTCAGGTGCGCAAGTTATCTTTGTGGTAGACAACTTTGCCCAAGCGCTCGAGCAGGTCATCGAAGAGACGGCCATTAGACGTATTGTTTTATCCAAAATGGGCGACATGATGGGGCTTAAGGGTATTTTGGTCAATACCGTTATCCGTCAAGTCAAACGCTTGGTACCTAAGTACAACCTCAATGATCCTAAATATAACGTCACCAAATTCCCTGATGTCCTAAAAAAAGGCAAGAGTCTACCGTTTCAGCCCTCAAAAACCAGCTTAAGCCAAACGGCTATCTTGCAGTATACTGGTGGCACCACAGGACTATCTAAAGGCGCGGTATTAACTCAGCGTAACGTCGTCGCTGCTGCCATGCAGTCAGAAGCATGGTTTCGTCCGGTCACCTCAGAAATTAATGAAGTGTATATCAATATGGTCATGGCGCTGCCGCTGTATCATATTTTTGCTTACATGCTTAGCCTGCTTGGCATGCGCTCAGGTTACACTTTTATTTTGGTACCAAATCCGCGTGATATGCCAGGATTTGTCAAAACTTTATCCAAACAGCCTTTCCATATTTTTCCAGCGGTCAATACGCTGTTTAAAGGCTTGCTTGATCAGCCAAACTTTAAAGACTTAGATTTCAGCTCACTTCGTCTCTCGCAGGCAGGTGGTATGGCGGCAACCGAACAAACAGCGGCGCGTTGGTTAGAAGTGACAGGCTGTCCGATGGTTGAAGGTTGGGGTATGACTGAATGTGTAGCAGTCGGCACCAACAATATCGTCATTGATCGTAAATTTAATGGTACGATTGGCACGCCTGGTCCAAGCGTTGATATTATCGTCGTTGGCGAAAACGGTGAGCGCCTAGGACCCCATCAGGCAGGCGAGCTGTGCATCAAAGGTCCAAATGTCATGTCGGGCTACTTTAATAAAGACAGTAGTAGCGACTTTACCAGCGATGGTTATTTCCGTACTGGTGATATCGTCAGCATGGATGAAAAAGGCTACTTTACCCTACTCGATCGCAAAAAAGACATGATTTTGGTCTCTGGTTTTAATGTTTTCCCTAATGAGATTGAATCTGTCATGTTGGACAGCGACGACATTGTCGACTGTGCGGTGATAGGTATCCCTGATGAAAACCAAGGTGAAGCAGTCAAAATCTATATTGTGCCAGCGAACAACAATGTCACCAAAGAAGCCATCAAAGAGTTTGCGCTGGACAACTTAACGGGTTACAAATGCCCGCGTCATATTGAGTTTGTCAGCGAGCTACCAAAGAGTAACGTTGGTAAAGTACTGCGGCAAAAGCTGCGCGAACAGCATCAACTCGACAACCCGCAAACGCTTTAGTCAAAGCGTCTAACACTGCGGATACTGCAGCGTAAAAAGCCCTCTATACAGATGTAGAGGGCTTTTTTTGTCTATTTATATTTTTATTGTATTTGCGTTTTAAGCGAGATGCTAACTGAACTTATTGACCACCTGTAATGGCAGATGCTTCATCGCCTTACCCACCACCGACCACGGCAAGCTTGGTACACAGGCTTCTTCTACCTCAGCCTCAATGGCGGCAACGATGGCTTTGGTGCCCGTTTCGGCATTGACCTCAAACGGCAGCGGTTTGGCGTTTTCATTGATCTCGGTACGCACATAGCCTGGATAAATCGTAGACACCTGAATGGGCAGGTTGGTAAGCAGCATATCAGCACGAATACCCTCTGCAAGATGCGCCAGCCCCGCTTTGCTTGCACCATACGCCGTTAGGTGTTTGGGCAAACCACGCATGGCCGACATACTAGAGATCACCACCAAGTGACCGCTGTTTTGTGCGCGAAAGATATTCATCGCCGCTTCACACTGTGCCAGCGCGGATATAAAATTGATCTCGACTGTATGACGGTTGGTTTCAAAACGACCTTTACCAATACGGCGACTATCTCCCACACCCGCATTGACGACCACACGGTCGATACCATCGAAATCCGCAGCAAAGGCATCAAATACTGAAAATATCTCGTCATAGTTGCTCACATCCAAAGCGCGATACTCGACCCGAATGTCCGGATACTCTGCCACTAGCTCTGAGGTTAAACGCTCTAGGCGATCGGTACGGCGCGCACAAATCGCCAAATTATAACCAAGCTTGGCAAAGAGTCTGGCCATCCCCTCACCCAAGCCTGAGCTGGCTCCTGTAATGAGTACGGTTTTGTCGCGCCCGACTTGTTGTTTGCTGCGTTTTTTTAGATACCGATCCGGGTATAGCGCGCTTAATATCTGCCGCTTGCGCTGCTCGGCGTTTTGCTTGACGACCTTTAAAATATGATTTTGCATAGACAGTCCTTGATATCTTATAATGAAATAGCGCTTATTTTATTATCAGACAAGATAAGCGGATGATACGCGGCGATCATAGAGGATGGCATTCGTCCTTAGCCGCAGCCGCGAGCGCTGTTTTCCTACTATAGCGTATCCATGCCGTCAGATACCAGCTTATCGCCACGTCACAAACTCTTTGCCTGCTGAAAACAGGTGACTATACTCATTTAAAGACAGCAAACGCGTTCGCTCATTTTTAAACGTGATCGCCGTCACTCCAGTATTGACCAGACTTTTATTAATCTGATAAGCCGTTGAGCTGCCCTGCTTTAATAGCTGAGCTGTGATGGCCGCGATCACGCCACCTGAGGTAAAAACCAGCACCGTACTGTCACGATTTAGGCTCATATCCACCACTTTTTGTCGTACCTGCTCGAGCGCCAACTGGGCTCGGTCGTTGAACTGTGGCCAGCTCTCTAAATAGTCATCATCGCACTCGCCGCTATGCCAGCGCTGCATCGCTTGATCAAACAGCTCGGCCAAGCGCTTAGATGGGACTTCTGCTTGCGCAATCTCGGCCGCGATTGCCGCGCGATTGCCAAAAGCTGGATGAGACTTCATCAAGATGTCTTGATGATTAAACTCATCAAACTGCGGCAAGACATAACGATCCGTATTGTCTAAGTCAATGGCAGGTACGAGCGGCGGCGTTTGGTTTTGATCCCTGCCCGCAAAAGACTGATAGCGCTGCCAAAAGTGCCGCGCTGAGTCTTGCTGCCTGACCAAGCTGCCGGTAAAGATGGCATCGATACGGCGCTGGGTGTTTGCATAATGCTCACCTAACATCTGCGCCTGAATACCGCCCAGCTCTGAGAGCTGATCGTAGTTTGCTTGCCCAAAGGACGCCTGACCATGACGTGCCAGAAGTATGGTGGTCATAAAATGCTGCCTTTTGTTATTAATCCAACGGTATTTGTTTGCGGCGTATCAGCGCGTTACTCGTCCACCGATGACGACGTCTGGGTAAAGTAGCTTTTTGGTAAGATACTTTTGACAATTTTTTGTACAGGACTGGGTAGCTGTGCGATGGTAGCAGCATCGACGCCCATGTCTGCTAAATGCGGCTGCACGTGACTGGTAAACAACGCCTCGCCCTCATACTGAGCGATCAGCTTTAAGCACTTGGCATGCAAAACATGGACGATGATCCAAAAGTTTTTAAAGGCAGGGTTGGTGGTTTGTTTATGATAATAGCGATAATAAATTTGCTGTACGATACCCGCTAAGCGAAACAACCCAAACACCTCATAAAACGTCCAGTTGTCTATCTGTAGGCCCGTACGCTCCAGATAATAATCCACCACTTCCTCACGGGTCATCATGCCCTTTAAATGCGTGGGCTGACGGCGGGACTGCTGCATGATCATGTTATCGTCGGCTTCTATCCAGTAAGCCAAAGCACTGCCCAAATCCATCAACGGATCGCCCAAAGTCGCCATTTCCCAATCGAGCACACCAATGACTTTGGTTGGATCCGTGGCATCTAAGATCACATTATCAAAGCGCCAGTCGTTGTGAATCAAGCAAGTTTTACTATCGGCAGGTGTGTGCTTAGTCAGCCATTGACGCACCAACGCAAAGCTTGGCACATTGGATGTCTTGGCTTTGACATAGCGCTTATCCCAGCCTGTCACTTGGCGCTCGCAGTAGCCCTCACCGCGGCCAAGCTCGACCAAGTCAGGATGCGCGCTATAGTCTACTTGATGTAGATCAATCAAGGCGTCGATGACATTGGTGCATAATGCGCGTGTTTGCGCTTCATCTAACTCAATCCCTTTGGGCAGATTGGCACGCGGAATGATGCCTTCCATACGCTCCATGACATAAAAATCCGCTCCGATGACTGACTCATCGGTACATAGCGCCACCATATTTGGCACATAAGGGTAAGCGTCTTTTAAGGCTTTTTGTACCGTGTACTCACGCACCATGTCATGCGCCGACTTGGCTTTGGTGCCTTTTGGCGGACGACGCAAGATCAAATCTTGCTCTGCACCCGTGCCTTCATATTGTAGCCGGTACGTCCAGTTTGATGCGCCGCCTGAAAACTGAGTGACTGTAGGCTCGCCTTTTATATCAACGCCCTGCTCGCGTAGCCAGACGCTGACCGCGTGAGCATCCAGCTCTTCGCCTTCGCGCACTGCGCCGCCTTTATCTAGGACGCTGCTCGGTAACTGGTCATCGTTGTCAGTAGAGTTGGCATGAGTATCAGTAGCCATAAGATGTTCCTTATCATGTGGTCAATTAAAGTAATCAATCATTACGGTAAGGCATCTGCATTATCGTCGCTTTGCGCCTTGTCTAGCACCATTTTAGCGATTAGCAGTGCCTATTTGTGAATGTTCAACACGTTATGAATGTGCAACGCGCCCTACTCTTATATTAAGATTTAGCAGGTTTCGACGAGCGGCCAAAACCTTGACGCTTTAGCTCAAGTTTGGCAATCATAGTTTTATGCACTTCATCAGGGCCGTCAGCTAGACGCAGCGCGCGAGCTTGTGCATAAAATGACGGCAACATCGTGTCTTGGCACACACCCATACCGCCATGGATTTGAATCGCCATATCGACCACTTCTTGTAATACTGTGGGTGCGACGACCTTTATCGCAGAGATTTCAGTGAGTGCCGCTTTGGTGCCTTGGGCATCCATTTTTTGCGCCGCGTATAGTGTCAATAAGCGTGCTTGGTCAATCTTAACCCGAGCATCACTGATACGCTCAAAGTTACCGCCCAGCTGGATTAGTGGCTTACCAAAAGCCGTCCGTGCCATGCCGCGTTTGACAGCCAGCTCCAACGACTTCTCAGCCGCACCGATACAGCGCATACAGTGATGAATGCGGCCTGGTCCTAAGCGGCCTTGGGCTATCTCAAAGCCCATACCCGGCCCGCCGATAAAGTGACTGGCTGGCACACGCACATCATTAAAGCTGACCTCTCCATGACCATGCGGCGCATCATAATCACCAAATACTTTGAGCATACGCTCGATTTTGACGCCAGCGGTTTTTGCCGGTACTAGTACCATCGAGTGCTGATGGTGACGGTCTTTATTCTCATCAGGAGTATAGGCCATGACGATTAATACATCGACCGCAGGATCACCCAGACCTGACGACCACCACTTGCTGCCATTGATGACGATTTCGTCACCTTCGACCACCGCCGTCGCTTGCATATTGGTCGCGTCACTGGAAGCCACCTCAGGCTCGGTCATACAAAACACCGAGCGCGTCTTACCTTCTAACAACGGCGTAAGCCACTGGTCTTGCTGCTCTTTTGAACCATAGCGCCATAACAACTCCATATTGCCACTATCAGGTGCATTGCAATTGAATACATAAGGCGCCAGCAAACTACGACCAGTCAGCTCAGCAATCGGTGCATAGTCGGTGACAGACAAGCCAGCACCCAACTCATCATCTGGCAAAAATAGGTTCCATAATCCAGCGTCACGTGCCTGCTTACGCAAGCTCTCGTATTTTTCGGGCCACTGCCATGTGGTCCAGTCACCATCAGGGTTTTGTGCATGACAATCTTGCCAAAACTGCGCTTCTATTGGCTCGATATGGGTCTCGATGAACGCTTTGACTTTGGCATGCATGGATTGACCATGCTCTGTTGCGGTAAACATCAGGGTTTGGCTAGACATAGTGACTTCCTTTTCTCTACTTATGGTTAATGACTCTTATAAATTTCACATCGAAATTTTAATAAAATATTATAGTGTACGCACGTATACTCTCTTTTGTCCGCTACATTTATAACACAGTGATTATCAATAAACAGCAAAAAAGGCGCGACCAGCTAGGCCACGCCTTTTACAAAACACAAACACTTCATCAGTCAATCATAAAGCCTGTAGAGCTGAATACTAAACAACCTTTTGATATTTCATGTTACTTTAGGATGTTTAAACGACTGTTTAAATCAAAGCGCGCCAAAGCATCTGGCAGCTTGTCGAGCGCCACATGTAGAGTCGCCTCTGCTGCTTGCGCCAGCCCCAGCTTTTCTGCGAGCGTTGGTTTTTGCCTTGAATGCAGGGCATACACTTCACTGTCTTCCATACGTGCCAAGATATAGCTGTCGGAGGTTTGTAGCTCATCGACCAAGTTTAGCATCAAGGCATCTTCGCCATACCAGTGCTCGCCTGTCGCGACTTTTTCTAAGTCTAGAGCTGGACGGTAGGTGTTGACAAAATGCTTAAACAGCGCATGCGTCTGCTCAAGCTCTTCTTGATACTTGGCGCGGTCTTCGGCGTCGTTTTCTCCAAATACCGTCACGGTACGTTTGTAGTCGCCAGCGGTAAACATCTCATAATCGACATCGTGATTTTTGAGCCATTTATGAAAGTTTGGCAATTGAGAGACCACCCCGATCGAGCCGATCACAGCAAACGGAGCAGCCACCACTTTATCAGCCACACAAGCCATCATATAACCGCCACTCGCCGCGACTTTATCAACACAGACAGTCAGAGTTAGACCGGCATCTTTTAGACGAACCAACTGTGCCGCAGCCAACCCATAACCATGCACCAAGCCGCCGCCCGACTCTAGACGCACCACTACTTCATCACCCTTGCTGGCGGTGCTAATCAGTGTGCTAATCTCTTCACGCAGATGCTTGACGGCTGTGGCCTTGATATCTCCATCAAAGTCCAGCACAAAGACCTGTGGTTTGCTTTCGTTGTTTTTTTTCTTATTTTTTGCCTTTAGCGCTTGTTTGGCTTTTTTTGCCATGGTTTTTTTGAACTGCTTGAGGGCGGCCTTGCCTTGCGTGGCTTCCATTAAATCTTCACGGCGCTGCTTTTGCGCTTCGTTTAAATGGCGTACTTTTAGCTCGATAGGATTTTTGGGTGGATGAAATAGCATGATGGTCATTTCCTCAAGTCGGTAGATATGTCAGTAGATATAATGATAATGTTGCTGTTATTAATGTGCAGCTGATATGTGCCCGATTGGCCGTATTTTCAAGCACGATGACATTATTTAACGTAGATACTCTGGCAACCGCTAGTTGTATAACAATGCCAGATTAGGCATAATATGCGTTTACAACAAATTACTGCAGCCTGCGCGATGACCATTTGTCTGAATCGCGTATTTGTGCTTTTTTGCACAGTGCCTAACTGGTGCCATGCCAATGATGGCTGCATTATTATATTTCGAACTGGGCTGACAACTGGATAATTATATTATGACGCAAAGCACTATGACGCATAGCGAATACCGAGACGAATATTGCGGAGCCGTAACCGAAAGCTTACTTGAGCAAACCATCAGTGTCGTAGGCTGGGTACATCGTCGTCGCGATCACGGTGGCGTGATTTTTTTAGACATGCGTGACCGCGCCGGTATCTTGCAGGTCGTCGTCGATCCTGATACGCCAGAGGCATTCGCAACGGCTGATGCAGTACGTCCTGAATATGTGCTAAAAATCACTGGCCGCGTACGCCGCCGTTATGAAGGCACCGAAAACAACAATATGACCAGTGGTCAAGTTGAGCTGTTGGGCAAAGAGATCGAAGTACTGGCCAAATCTGAGACCCCGCCGTTCCCATTGAATGACGAAAATACCACGGTATCAGAAGACTTGCGTCTTAAGTATCGCTATCTAGATATGCGCCGCCCGCACATGCAAGAGCGCATGGTGTTCCGTGCCAAGGCCACCTCAGCGATTCGTCGTTATCTCGATGATCACGGTTTCTTAGATGTTGAAACCCCTATTTTGACTCGTGCTACGCCAGAGGGTGCGCGTGACTATCTGGTGCCTTCACGTACTCGCCCAGGTAACTTTTTTGCTTTGCCGCAATCACCACAGCTATTTAAGCAGCTCCTTATGGTGTCAGGATTTGATCGTTATTATCAAATCGCTAAATGCTTCCGTGATGAAGACTTGCGTGCCGATCGTCAGCCAGAGTTTACCCAAGTAGATATCGAGACTTCTTTCTTAAACGAAGAAGAAATCATGAATATCAATGAAGGCTTGATCAAGCACTTATTTAAAACCATGCTTGATGTCGAGTTTGAAGACTTTCCGCGCATGACTTATGCCGAGGCGATGCGTGACTACGCCTCAGACAAGCCTGACTTACGTATTCCATTAAAATTGGTCGATGTGGCTGATTTGATGAAAGATGTCGATTTTAAAGTCTTTGCTGGTCCTGCTAACGATCCTAAAGGCCGTGTGGCCGCACTACGTATCCCAGGCGGCGCTTCACTCAGCCGTAAGCAAATCGATGCTTATACCAAGTTTGTCGGTATCTACGGCGCACGCGGTTTGGCTTATATTAAAGTTAATGATGTAAGCTTGATCAACAACGGCGTCGACAAAGAGTCTGGCCTGCAGTCGCCTATCATCAAAAACATGACTGATGACGTCTTGGTTAGCCTTATCGAGCGTACTGGTGCAGAAGATGGCGACATTATTTTCTTTGGTGCGGACAAAGCCAGTGTGGTAAACGATGCCATAGGTGCTCTACGTCAAAAAATCGGTCTAGACTTAGACATTACCACGTGTGAGTGGGCACCGCTTTGGGTGACCGACTTCCCAATGTTTGAGCAAACTGACGATGGCCGCTGGACTTCTATGCACCATCCATTTACCAAGCCTAAAGGCTCAGTAGAGGAGCTAAAAAACAGCCCAGAAACCGCGCTTTCTATCGCTTATGACATGGTACTAAACGGTACCGAAATCGGTGGTGGTAGCTTACGTATCAATACCCTCGAGATGCAGCAAGCTGTATTTGAAGCGTTAGGTATCGATGAGCAAGAAGCCGAAGAGAAATTCAGCTTCTTACTTGACGCCTTAAAATTCGGTGCGCCGCCGCACGGTGGTCTTGCCTTTGGTTTGGATCGTTTGATCATGTTAATGGTAGGTGCAAGCTCTATTCGTGATGTGATTGCTTTCCCGAAAACCAAAACTGCTGACTGCCCATTGACCCAAGCCCCTGCTGAAGTCGATAGCAAGCAGCTACGTGAGCTTGGTATCCGTGTGCGCGAAAAAGCACAAGCCGACAGCAATAGACCTGCTCAGTAAGCCCTCAGATAATGTTTAACTATTCTTTATCTGACGGACTACAGGATTCATCACTGCGTGAGTGGTCATGAATCCGTACCATATCTTTAAATACGTGCCACTGTCCGTCCTGCGGATAGTGGCACGTTTTGTCGCTTGGGTTATCATAAAGATACCCAGCTTGAGCATCATGCGCACCGTCAGTATCAATATGGCGCTGATTGCTGATTCTTTATCAGACCAGCAAAAACAAGCGCTGACTAAAGAGATTATCTATCATCAGTGCTTGACCAGTATCGAATCGATCAAAAGCTGGGCGATGCCGCCTGAGTGGAGCATCAAGCAGATACGCGATGTCCACAATAAAGACATTTTGTTAGAAGGTCTTGCCAGTCCAAACGGTATGCTGGCCATCGTCCCGCATTTGGGTACGTGGGAGATGATGAACGCGTGGCTCAATCAATTTGGTGCCCCGACTATCATGTATAAACCAGTCAAAGGCGACGTCATCAATGACTTTGTCTTGCAAGGCCGCTCGCGGTTAAATGCCACGCTGGTACCCACCGATGGTAGCGGGGTCAAGGCTATCTTTAAGACTCTAAAGCAAGGCGGCTTTAGTATTATATTGCCCGACCATGTCCCTGATCCGTCAGGCGGCGTGGTTGTGCCGTTTTTTGGGATTGAGACGTTGACCAGTACGCTGGCCTCCAAGCTTGCCAGTAAAACCAAATGCGCACTGGTCGGCTTATCTTGTATTCGCCGTGATGATGGGCGCGGATTTGATATTTATTGCTATAAGCTTGATGATCCAGCACTGTATGATCGCGATGCAAAAACAGCAGCGCATGCGCTCAATCTGGCCATGCAACACATGATTGAGGATAAATGCAGTCATTATACGTGGGGCTATCGGCGCTTTAAGCATATCCCTGAGCTAGACAACCCTTATACGGCTGACAAAAACGCTTTGTCAGACTTTATTTGTAGTAATAACCAACATCGTAAGCGGCTTGATGATGACAGGCAGAACGCTCATCGCACGCCCTGAGTCTTCGCCCGCAACAACCCTATAAAACGATAATACAATCTGTTAAGCAGTGGCAAATACCATAGACATTGGTTATGGTAATATAAATAAGTCGTCATCGTTAACGATACTGCATGACCGATACAACACGTACCTAAACTTTTATAAATCTACTCTCTACTGAACTTTAATATGAGTGCATTATGGCAACTGACATAACCCAGCCCTTATCAGACACCCTGACACGACCAGATTATACAGCCGAGCAGCGTTATGTCATCTGTATGAAGTGGGGTGATAAGTATGGCCCAGAATACGTCAACCGCCTATACAATATGGTGAGCCGCCACCTGACATTGGACTTTCAGATGGTATGTCTGACCGATGACAGTACAGGTATTGATCCTGCCGTAAAATGCTACCCAATACCTGAGCTGGATCTACCTGCGGGCCCTGAGCGTGGCTGGAAAAAACTCACCACCTTTAAGCCTGAGCTGTATGACCTCAAAGGGGTGGCATTATTTTTAGACATCGATATCGTCATCGTTGATAATATCGATGGATTTTTTACCTATCAAGCAGCGCACCCGGACAGCGTCGTTATCATTCGTGATTGGAAAAAACCATGGCGCATGATTGGCAATAGCTCAGTCTATCGTTTCAAAGTGGGACAAAACACCTACCCTGAATTACTGGCAAACTTTGAGCGTAACTTTGAGACCATTCGCACGCAGGTTCGCCATGAGCAGGCTTATCTATCGAACTATCTGCGCGAGCATCATCATTTAGAGTACTGGGATAAAGACTGGTGCGTGAGCTTCAAATACCAATGTATTGCCCCTATTCCATTCAATCTGGTACGTGCCCCGACCCTACCTGAGGGCGCAAAAATCGTCATCTTCCATGGTGAGATTAATCCACCAGACGCCATCAAAGGCGGCGGTGGTAAATGGTATCGACATGTAAAACCAAGTCCATGGCTTGAGGAGTATTGGCAGTAGACTAGAAGGTTATCTATCAAACTGGAATAAGTTCTTTATTAAACAACAACGTGATATCAATAATTACAACTATAGGGAATACTTTATGAAAATTACTGTTGTTGGCACCGGCTATGTTGGGTTATCAAATGCAATGTTATTGGCACAGCATAATAACGTTACAGCCGTTGATATCCTGCCTGAAAAAGTTGAGCTACTGAATACTAAAAAATCGCCTATCGAAGACAAAGATATTGAAGATTTCTTAGCGAATAAACCGCTTGACTTCACAGCTACTCTCAACGCTAAAGAAGCGTATCAAAAAGCAGATATCGTTATTGTAGCAACGCCAACGGATTATGATCCTAAAACCAATTTCTTTAATACCAAAAGTGTAGAAACGGTCATTCAAGATATTCTTGAGGTTAATCAAACGGCAACCATTATTATTAAATCAACCGTACCTGTTGGCTTTACTAAAGACTTAAGACAGCGTTTATCTAGCGACAATATTATCTTCTCACCTGAGTTTCTAAGAGAAGGTCAAGCGCTACACGACAACCTATACCCCTCACGTATTATTATTGGTGATGAGTCTGATAAAGCAGAACAGTTTGCACAACTACTTCTGGAAGGTGCTGTTAAAAAGAATGTTCCCGTACTTTATACCAAATCTACTGAGGCAGAAGCCATCAAGCTGTTTTCCAATACCTATTTAGCGATGCGTGTTGCCTACTTTAATGAGCTTGATACTTATGCCCAAACCTATGGTCTTAACACCAGACAGATTATTGAAGGTGTCGGCCTGGATCCACGTATTGGCGACCACTACAATAACCCCTCTTTTGGATATGGTGGTTACTGTCTACCCAAAGACACCAAGCAGCTTTTGGCAAACTACGATGAAGTACCCAGCAATTTAATTAGAGCCATTGTTGACTCTAACCGTACCCGAAAAGACTTTATCGCTGACACCATAATTGCAATGAGCCCTAAGATTGTGGGGGTACATCGACTCACCATGAAAAGTGGTTCAGACAATTTTAGAGCCTCGTCAATTCAAGGTGTCATGAAGCGCATTAAAGCCAAAGGTATCGAAGTCGTGGTTTATGAGCCTGTATTGCAAGATGATTTGTTTTATAATTCAAGAGTTATTAAGGATTTAAAAGAATTTAAATCTATCAGCGATGTTATCGTAGCCAACCGTATGTCTGAGGAGTTAGAAGACGTTGCAGACAAGGTGTTTACTCGTGATTTATTCGGTAATGACCAATAAGAATATATGCTTTTTACTCCAACTGCATTGAATTAGCACTAATACTTAATAGACCTCTTGCAAAAGTAGCAGAGAATTTTACAATAACTGAAACACTCATAACTTTTTAGGAACCATGCCAAACATAGATAAGCTACTCAAACAAAGTGACGCTGGTTTTAAACGTTATACAGGCAT
>NZ_CAJHBJ010000010.1:0-90242 GCF_904846595.1 Psychrobacter sp. HII-4
AACCCTATAAAATACCAGATGACGTGCTACTTAATTATGTTAAAGAACATCCTGATGATTACCAGTATGAGCGAGCCCGTCGTCTAAACTGTAGTAAAACAGGCATTCATCATGCCCTAAAGCGGCTTGGTATCAGTCAAAAAAAAGACATTAGAGCATCCAAAAGCTTGCCCAATAAAAAGAGCACAGTATCAGAGCAAACTTAATAGCTTTAGGCAGCAAGGCTATCCCATCGTTTATATATACGCGCGCGGCTTTGAGAGTCAGACCACTCGCTCTCATGGTTATGCACCGATTGGTAAGCCTTGTATCGATAGCTACAACTGGCAAGGTAAAAAGCGAACCAACGTTATTGGTGCTCTGTATGAAAAGATGCTGTTTGCGCTTGATTACTTTGAGACAAACATCAACAGCATCGTCTTCTATCACTGGTGCAAACACAAACTAATCCCAAGTCTTAAAACAAAATGCGTGATTGTGATGGATAACGCCAAATTTCATAAGAGCAAACGCATTCAAAAGCTACTAAACAGGCACGGGCATCGTATTCTTTGGTTGCCGCCGTACAGCCCTGATCTGAATCCTATCGAGAAAAAATGGGCTCAGGTGAAGTTGCTACGCCAAGTCTGGATGGAAAACGACTTATCCAAATTGTTTTATGATGTTTGTTCAAGGCATAACAATTTTATTTTAAACTGACTATAGTGGTGATGGTAAAGAAGTGCTGGTTATCTTTGATGAAGGCGTACCTGACTAGCTGTTTTTCGCGAAGTACGCCGTCGCCTTTTTTAATATCTCTCGCTCCTCTTCGGCAACTTTGAGCTGTCGTTTGAGCTGCTTTATTTCTTGAAGAGCTGTCATAAGATCAGGGTCGTATTGTTCTGTGCCTTTGAGCTTGCCTTGGTTGGCTTTGTTATGCCAATTCGATAGCGTTTGCATGGCAATGCCAAGCTGCTTTGCGGTTGCTGAGATATTGCCATTATTGTCTGATATCTTCTTAACGGCTTCAGCTTTAAATTCTGTGCTATAGGTTCTTATTTTCTTGACCATGATAAACTCCGATTAATATGCTTAGTTTACCAAGTTTACTTGTACGGTTTCTTCAGCATAGCTCATTTATTGATTTTGTGATGAATGGCATGCTACAGACGATTAATGATCTACATGACCAATGTAATCAGCTGATTGGTTTTTTGCTTTATCAAGGCAGTCTAAACAATGCAAAATTTGAAAAAACGATCTCTGAGAGACAGTTTAATATGATTATGGTCATGATGGGGCTAGATAAGGTTTATACGCCAGCGGCATTGTTGCGTAACGCGCAGATTAAGGCGTTATATAGCAACCGCACGGACAGGACTTTTTACAGGGATATAGCGTCTTTGGTTGACGAAGGTTTTTTATGTGAACAGGATGGCAAACTGCTGCTAAATATATAAAATGGTGTTGAAAATGTTGGCGGTTTTAAGCGCCAATATCGCGCGCGTGCGGCTATTCACAATTCAACCCCATGCACGCCGATGGCAAGCGATATTTTGTAGCGGCTCAGTAATAGGCAGTCAGTCCACTATTGGGCGTATCAAATCGTGATTGATGGCTGGCATGACTAAGCTACTTTCTACAGACATAAAAAAGCCCCCAGTTAAGGAGGCTGATTTATCAAGTTAAGTGCGAAATCTTATCAAAGTGTACACTGTGGTGTACACGCTAAAAGCTAATTAGTGATTAATCTTTTAGCTATCAAGCACTTAGCTTGAAGTATTGGTACCAGTGGTCGGACTCGAACCGACACGCTTTTAAAGGCAACGGATTTTGAATCCGTCATGTCTACCAATTCCATCACACTGGCATGTAAGTAGATAACGTTTATAAAAACAACAGTTATCGAATTGGGCTACGGTGTTCGCCGTATAGGCTGCGTATTATAGCAGCCTATTTTTTGTCGTCAAGAATTATTTTAAATAATTTGCAGTTATTTGACGATATAGCAAAAAATGCAGACCTAGCCTACAAAGGCACGCTCAATAACGTAATCGGCTTGCACGCCCATACGTGGCGACACGGTAAGACCAAAACCATCTAATATTTTCGAGACATCAGCGTTGAACGGCATGCTACCGCAAATCATTACACGGTCATCGTCCTTATTCATTTGTGGCAGTCCGACATCTTCAAACAGTTTGCCTGATTCCATCAAGTCAGTGATACGGCCCATATTTCTAAACTCTTCGCGCGTCGTCGTTGGGTAATAAACAAACTTCTCTTTGTACCAGTCGCCGAAGATTTCATCGTTGGGCAGCTCATTTTCGAACATCTCACGGTACGCTAAATCTTCGACGTTACGCACGCCATGCACGAGGACTATCTTGTCAAAGCGCTCATAAACCTCAGGGTCACGTGACAATGCCAAGAAGGGCGCAAGTCCAGTACCAGTCGATAGCATGTAAAGGTGCTTACCTGGTAACAGGTCATCCAACACTAACGTGCCTGTGGGTTTTTTACTGACCAATAACTCATCGCCAACTTTGATGTGTTGCAAGCGTGAAGTCAGTGGGCCGTCTTGTACTTTGATCGAAAAGAACTCTAAATGCTCTTCGTAGTTGGGACTGGCAATAGAGTAAGCGCGCAGCAGCGGTCTGCCATCGACCACGATTCCAATCATCGCAAACTCGCCATTACGGAAGCGTAAGCCATCGTCACGAGTGGTTTTGATGCTAAATAGAGAGTCATTCCAATGATGAACCTCTGTAACCGTTTCGGTGCGAAGTTTTGACATAAAGTCCTCGTTAATAAGTGATTATCGGTATCGTATGGGTTAAATAGGTATTAAGATAAAATTTTTCAATGACCGTTTCGGCGCTAATAAGGTACTGGTTTTTATAGGCGATATAAAGCGCTATCTTAGCCTTTTATATACTTTAACTTATATATTTTATCATTTTATATAATGTTATAAATGACAGCGAATGCCTGTGGCGTCAAGCCGTAAAAATCAGTTCATTCAGCCAAATCTGTCCGCTAAGATAAGGCAAAACACGACAAGGTATCATTATTTTCATCAAAAGCGGTTTCGTCAGCGCGCCTAGCCTATCAAGTCGCCTCTATTGATCTGCCCATATCAAATTGCTTTTATCAAGCCGTTTCTATAAAACTGTTTTTATAAAAATAGGGGCGGTCATCAAACTCTCGCTCATAATACCAAACTTTAAAATAAAAATCCGTCTGGCAGCGACTATGTGGCATGATAAAATAGAATATCGTTAGTAAATAATTTTGTATCATGCAATAAGCGTGTTTTTGGAGAATTTATGCCTGTATCAGGTGACGATGTGCTCGCCGATTGTCATCGGGCGCCTATTATTGGCTATCATCGGGCGCCGCTCTCGCAAAAGTTTGGGGCGCCAAGACAACCAAACTTGGTGGCGCTGATGAGCGTAGTTGAGATGGTTGCGCCTTATGATACGCCCGCCGCTTTTGTTGGTTTAGAGGCGTTTAGTCATATCTGGCTGAGCTGGCAGTTTCATCATAATGATACGGCCAAAGCTGGCAGAGTGAGTGCAGCCGTACCTGCCGGCGAAGAGGATGCGACAGCGGCGCACACGACAGCAAAAGGGCATTTTCGTCCGCAAGTGCGGCCACCAAGATTGGGCGGCAATCAAAAAATAGGCGTGTTTGCCAGCCGTAGTATGTATCGCCCATCAGCGCTGGGTCTGTCTGTGGTCAAGCTTGAGCGCGTCGAGGTAGTACAAGGTCGCGCGTTTCTTATCATCAGTGGCGCTGATATGATAGATGGTACGCCCATCATCGATATCAAGCCCTATGTGGCGTATAGCGATGCGCTGCTCGATGCTCGTAGTGGCTTTGCTCCTACGGCACCTGAGCTGCTAGAGGTCACAGTCACTGACACCGCTTATCAGCAGTTTTTGCAGCTAATGTCTGATGCGCTTACTAGAGAAGCTGCGCCAGGTGCTGGCAGGCAAGTGTTAATTGATCAGGCGCGTTGGCAACTTGTCGATACGGATATGGCCATCATTCAAGCACTCATCGCTCAAGATCCGCGACCTGCCTATCGCCGCAAGGAAGTGCACAAAACCTTTACGATGCGCTACAAGTCTGTCGATGTAGCGTTTTGGCGGCTTGCATCAGGGGCGCTACAGATCACAGCGATTACCAGCATAGCATAACGTTGTATAGTATAACGCTAACATAGTATCACGCTAAAGAGCTTATATAATGCTGCAGCTGAGCTTGGCCAATCTAGACGATGGCCTCACATGTACTGACTAAAAAAGAAGAAAAATATGTCTGAGCAGAAGTATTCGATAGTCATAGATTTACGGTGGTGCCTAGATGAGTTACTGGCGGATAGAATCATTGATCAACGCAGCTATAATTTGGTCATCACCAGCCGCCGAGCCAAGGAGCAGCATCCACTACTGACCATTAGCGAGTTTGGTTTGCCCAATGCTCATGCGCTAGACAGCACCTCTGAAGCCAAACTAACGCTGTCATGGCTCAACCAATGGCTAGCGGCCAAAGCGGGTATGGCGATGGTGCGTATTGATCCGCTAAAGGTTGATGTGCCAGCAGTCACGCAGCTGATGTCGTTTGAATATGCTCGCTCGCAGCATATTTTGCCGATTGAGGTCACATTAGATGAGGTCGTCATTGGTACAGACCAGCCGTTTTTTACCGATTGGCACGCCAATATCGAAAAGCTGATCAAATCCAAAACCTATCGCACCGTCTATATCAGTCCCGATCAGCTCAAGCGTTATCGTCAAGAGTTTTATCAAGTGACACAAGCGATTGCGGGTGCCAACTCTTTACATAAGCGTGCTGCCGCTGATGTGACCAATGTTGAGGCGTTATTGCAGCTTGGGGACAACACCAACCCCGATGCCAATGATCAACATATTGTCAAAGTTGTCGACTGGCTGCTGCAGTATGCCTTTGAGCAGCGTGCCAGCGATATTCATTTAGAGCCGCGGCGTGAGATGGGAAGGGTGCGCTTTCGTATCGATGGGGTGCTGCACACAGTATATGAGATGCCGCTGGCCATCATCGTTGCAGTGACTGCGCGTATCAAAATCTTGGGGCGGCTAAATGTCGCCGAAAAGCGCAAGCCGCAAGATGGCCGTCTAAAGACTCGTACGCCAAAGGGGCTAGAAACCGAGCTGCGACTCTCTACCATGCCGACCGCCTTTGGCGAAAAGCTGGTGATGCGCGTCTTTGATCCTGAAGTGCTGGTACGCTCGTTTGCTCAGCTTGGTTTGTCGGGTAAGCAGCTCGAGACATGGCATGAGCTGACCGCCCATCCAAACGGTATTATTTTGGTCACCGGCCCGACAGGATCTGGTAAGACCACCACCCTATATAGCACGCTCAAACAGTTGGCGACCGAGCAGGTCAACGTGTGTACCATCGAAGACCCTATCGAGATGATTGAGCCGAGCTTTAATCAGATGCAGGTCAATGCGGGAGTGGATTTGCATTTCGCTGATGGTATCCGCTCATTGATGCGTCAGGATCCAGATATCATCATGGTTGGGGAGATTCGCGATACTGAGACGGCCAATATGGCGGTACAAGCGTCGCTGACTGGTCACTTGGTACTCTCAACACTGCATACCAATGATGCACCAAGCTCACTGACACGTCTGCATGATTTGGGGGTGCAGCCGTTTTTGACCTCAGCGACCATACTCGGAGTCATGGCACAGCGTTTATTGCGTACCTTATGTCCACACTGCAAGCAAGCGTTAGAGGTGCGCCCCGAGAGTGAGGTTGCCATTCAATGGCAGGAGTTGGTGCAGCCTTGGCGCGCGCCCTTGCCTGCGCAAATCTACCGCGCAACAGGCTGTGAGCATTGCCGCCAAACGGGTTATCAAGGCCGTGTGGGCCTGTATGAAATCATGCCGCTATCCAATGAGTTAAAAAAGTTGGTCGCAACCGATGCCAATGTAGAGGCACTAAAAAAACAAGCCTACCGCGAAGGGGTGCAGCCGCTGCGATTATCGGGTGCCAAGCGTATCAGTGAAGGGGTGACGACCATAGAAGAGGTGATGCGCGTGGTACCGCTGCATTAAGCGTATGCGGCAAGTAGACCGCTGTCCTTCATGTTTGCATACCGTCTTAGCGCTCCCAGCGTACGTTTTGGCGCATGATTTTCGCGGGCGTGCCTGCGACCATGCAGTTTGGGGTGGTAATGGGTTTGTTGACAAAAGACCCTGCGGCAATGATACAGCCGCTAGCGATGGTGACATTTTTGGAGATAGTGACGTTGGCTGCGATCCAGATATGATCTTCCAATACCACATCAGCGCGGGCCTGGTTTAGGCGCTCGTTGGACTCGGTGTCGTAGACTTTGTGGACATCGGTTGCACGGATTTCTATCCCGCGCGATATCATGCATGCTTTGCCAATGCGCACGCTTTTGTCACGTGCCAACACATAGCAGTCAATCGCCGTGGTCCGATCGCCGATATCAATGTGCAAATGATCGCCCACAATCAGCAGATGGCCTGAAAATTTGACGTGCTTACCGATGGTAATATGATTATGACTGCCATTGATATCGATATTGAGCTTGTTAAACTTCCCGTGCTTGCCGATACTGATTTGATTGTCATGACCTTTACGTATGGTAATGGCTGAGCCGCCGATGATACGCGCATCATAGGCGATATCGATATGATTGTCCTGTCCGTTATCTGTCAATAAAAACCGCTGTCTGTAGAGTTGTTTGGGTAGCAGAGTTTTGAGGATAGGGGGCAGGGTCACTGTCTTTTTTGGCGTCATAATAGCAGGGCTTATGTGGATGAATGTTAGGCGTGATAGGCCGCTGGTCGCAGCGCTCTATGGGGCTTTATGGATTATGCCTTGAAAACAGCGCAAGTCAGAGCAATAAATAGCACAAAGACGAGGCATTTTATACTGTTAAGGTCATTTTTTAACTGTCATTTCTCAAGTGTCATGTCTTATTTTAAAATTTACCACTTATGTATTTAATTAACGAGATTGTTTATGTTTACTGATACGCATTGCCATCTAAACCGCCTGGATTTAACCAAATATGATGGTCAACTGTCCGGCGCAATTGACGCGATGAAAGCGGCCAATGTCACGCGCGCGATGGCGATTATGTGTGATTTTGCTGAATATGATGACATCGCTCATATTGTCAGCACTCATAGCGATGAGGTGTTAGCGCTGGGCATGAGTGTCGGCATTCATCCTTGTGAAGATATCACAGTGCTGCAATCCGCGACAACCGAGCGGCTGATACAAACCGCTGATGCTGAGCATGTCTGGGCCATCGGGGAGACGGGACTGGATTACTACTGGTCAACAGAAAATAAAAAAGAGCAGCAAGCCAGTCTTGCTCGTCATATCTATGCCAGCCAGCAGCTCAAAAAACCTTTGGTGGTGCACATGCGCGATGCCAAAGAAGATACCCTTGATATCCTAAAAGCAGAAGGCGCCGAGCATGGCATCATTCATTGTTTTACTGAAGATTGGGAGACGGCCAAACGAGCGCTGGATCTAGGGTTTTATATTTCGTTTTCAGGCATCGTCAGTTTTAAGAGCGCACAGATGATTCAAGATGCGGCGCGCAAGATGCCCAAAGATAGAATCCTCATCGAAACCGACAGCCCTTATCTGGCTCCTGTCCCCAAGCGCGGCAAACCCAATGAGCCTGCCTATGTGCCGTATGTCGCCCGTTATCTGGCTCAGATGTATGAGTGTGACAGTGAGGAGGTTGGGGCACTGACAGCAAAAAACTTTGAAAATTTGCTGGCACAGTACTGCTAAAATGGTTATGCTATGACCAATCAGTCATTTATCGGGTAATGTGAAGGTTTTGTCTCTTTTTTTATTTCTAATATCGAGCGTAATCAGGCAGTTACCCATGACTATTTAGCAAACACGAGCATATTCCCTTTGGCAGTTCTCGAGCAGTCTTCATATAGTTGCATCCGCTTGTTGCCGATACATCCGTATAAACGATGGTTATATGCTTAATCTTGTCAAGTTTTAGGAGAGATTATGAGTCGTCAGCATCAGTTCAAAGCACGAGAAGAGAATATCTTAGCGATGGCAGAGCAACTGTTACTTGAGTCCGGCGATGGTGATATCACTTTGGACAGTTTGGCAGATCAGCTGGATTTGGCCAAAGGCACGTTATATAAGCATTTCTCCAGTAAAGATGAGCTGTATCTGCGTATTATTATTCGTTATGAAGAGCAGTTGTTTGAGATCAACCGTATTGATGACTGCCCATCAGCGGGGGTGGCTCGTATGATTTTGCAGCAACTGTTTAATCCCCAAAAAGCCATGCTGCTCAACCAGATAGAAGAGCGTCTGGCGGCCTCGGTGACAGGTCTTAACCGCTTGTTTGGCGAGCTGTACGACATTCGCCGTCAGCGTATGAAGCGTTTGATCGACATCATCAGCGCGTATCTGAAAGACGAGCACAGTAGTTTGAGCACTCGTGACTATTTGTCATCGATTTGGGCGATGGGTCAAGGCGGGGCGGGGTTATTAAACTCAAGTTTTTATCAGCGTTATTTGGGTCGCCGCGACACCTTGCGTTATGCTTTTGTGCAGCAAATGCTGGAATTGCCAAGTCACTACCCAGCTGCTGACGATGACTTGATGGATGAGGATATGCAAGAGTTGGTAGAGCAAATCGATACAGAATCAGAAGAGCACCGTAACACCAATTATTAGCGCGTTTCTCGTGTTAAAAACGATAATGTATGTGAGTTAAGAGTACAGACCCTAACAGATAAAAACAGTGCCCAATGTAGGCAGTCACATCGCTCTGTGCTGTGGCCTCTTGGCAGGCAGCACAGAGAATTTTTGTACTTACCTTAATACAATCATGAGCTTATAGGTGCAATATGCCGGTCACTGTCAAGACTCAGACTCGCTCAGCGACCAGCTCTCTAAGGTTGATTCAATCAGAATTTAGTCAGTATAGGCGGTATGATAAGACGCTTATGCCTGATGCTGATGCCCATACACCTCCTTTCATAAAAAACGCCCGTACGTCTTGTGTTCATACTTCTGCTTCGGCACACTCGCACTTCATGTCTTCTAAATCTCAAACAGGCTTTACACTGGTCGAAATCGTGGTAGTGGTGGTCATTTTGTCGATATTCGCTGGTATGATGAGCCTATCTGTGGGCAGTAGTGAAGCACGTAAAAACCGCGCGTTTTATGAGCATCTGACCGACTCACTCAGCTATGTACGGTTATTGTCCGCTGAGCGTATGCAGCCGATGGGTCTTAGTCTGCAGGCCGATAAGCGCGGTCAGGTGACGCCTGTGATTGTGACCTTGTCCAATCCCTATGCCGCGTATCAGTCAGCGAGCGTCTCAGCAGATAGCAATGATAGTACGCCCAAAAATGCCATGGAGCTGTCGGCAGAATTGTCTACCATGAGCGGTGGTTCTGATGAAGCCTTGCCAACGCCAAGCTGGGAGCCTGAGACGGAGGTGACGCTGCCCGAGCTGCCATCTGGTGTTCATATCAGGGTGCAGAGCTTGGCGGCTGTAGAGGTATTAAGCGCTCAGCAAGCTCAGACATTGCAGCCTTGGTTTGTCGGTCAGGTGGTGCCGCAGGTGGTTTGGTTTGGTACAGGGCAGGCCACGCCGGTGACCATCGAGGTGCTGCATGAGGCGCGGCTGGTAGGTGATGTGATCACGATTATGCCCGACGGTAGTATGATGATTGGACAAGGACAATAAGTGATGAGCCAACACACCAACGCTTATGATAAAGCTGCCTCATCACATGTAGAGCAGAGCCAGCGCGGCTTTACGTTGATAGAGGTGATGGTGGCGCTAGCAATTTTGGCCGTGGTTGCTGTTGCAGCCAGCCGCGCCAGTAGTGCTTATTTAAGCTCAGTTGACATACTGCGTACCCGTACACTGGCGCATTTTGTGGCACAAAACGCGGCGGCGGATTTACGTATTCAAGAGACGTGGCTGACGGCCAATCGCACCCAAACGATCAATGCCCAAGGCCGAGATTGGCAGGTGGTAATGACGGTCAATGAGGCCATCACGCCTGCGCTAAAAGAAGTAAATATCTCAGTTGCGCAGATAGTAGATGGCCAAGCACGTACGGCTGTGACCGATATCAGTGTGATGCTAAGCAATAGTGAGCAAGACATCGGTAGCCTAGATTTAGCAGGTTTGGCCGCATCTGGCGGTGCGCCATGAGGCAGCAGCGGGGCTTTACTTTACTAGAGCTACTGCTAGCAATGGCGATATTTGCCATGCTCGCAGTCGCAGGGTGGCAAGTGTTTGACAGTGTCAGCAAGTCGCGTGAGCGCGCCCAGCGTCATGCAGATGATTTGGCAGTATTACAATACGCGTATTTGCAGTTGCAACAAGATATGGGGCAAGTCATTGCTTATCAGGCCAATGAAGCGTCAACGACTGACGACTCAACCAATAATAGCAGCACAGATCCGCAAGCAACACTTCCGCCGCCTCAGCCGTTTATGAGCGTGGATGGCGAGTCTGTCAGTTTTGTACGATTTGCCGATCCTGATCCACGCTATCAGAGTAGCGCTAGTGTGCAGCGGATCGCCTATGTGTTTGCTAACGATCAACTAATTCGCCGTCAATATCATAGTATCGATAGTATGAATGGCGAAAGCACAAGCTTAGATAGTGTGCTATTAAAAGGCGTGAGTGCAGGACGCTGGCAGGCATTAATGCCAGAGCCAAGCGATCAGTTCCCTAATACAGAGGGTGGGCGCTTGGGCACATCGGCAAATCAAACGAGCCGCGTAGCCAATACAGCCAATACAGCCAATACTCAGGCCAAAATCACTCTTTTGCCAAAAGGTGTGGCGGTGAGCTTTACTTATCAAGACATGCCAATCACGTGGCAATGGGCGCTCGCTCCTAAGTCGCTAGCTGTTGATAGCTTTAAAACAGCAAATACAGTTAATGATGGTAACAGCAATAACAACAGCAACAACAGTAACAATGATGATAATGGCGGTGCCCAAAACAGTGATGCAGGGGGCGGTGTCTAAATGCATCCTTTATTCGATACTAGAGGGCAGTTATGTCGATGACAGCGAACTCACAGCGCGGGGTTGCCTTATTGACGATATTGCTACTGGTGGTCAGCATCACCGTCGTAGCAGGTGCCATGCTGGCCAGTCAAAAGATTGCCATTAGACGCAGTGGGTTATTGTTTGAGCAAAACCAGCTTTTACAAGACATCCATGCTGGTCAACAGCTGGCCGTGACGCTGATTCGCGCTGATGATACGCTAAATGAGACGGATAGTGAGCAAGATATTTGGGCGCAGCCGATCCCGCCGTATACCTTGGATGGGCACAGTATTAGTATCGAGGTGCGTGATGAAGCCAGTCGATTTAATATCAATAACTTATATCATGACGGCGCAGTGGATGGCACCGCATTAGCGGTATTTCAGAGGTTGCTGGTACAGTTAAATTTGGCACCAGAGATTGCTATAGCTGTGCTTGACTACCAAGATAGTGACAGCACGGTTTATCAAGATGGCGGTGATGAAGGTGTGGTCTATGAACAGCAATCGAGGGGCGCGGCCAGCACACTGCCCAATCAGCCATTTGTCAGTGTGGAGCAGCTACAAGATATCGAAAAGGTCAGCACTGAGGATTTAGCAGCACTACGTCCTTATATCACTGCAGTGCCTTATTATTTGCCTATCAATATCAATACTGCCAGTCCAGTTTTGCTCGCTGCCCTGACAGAGACGGCTGATCTTCAGCAGATGCAGGCGCTAGTCGATATGCGCGGCCAGCAAGCATTAGCGGCGATTGATGCGCTGTGGCAACTACCAGCGCTCGGTACGGTGAGCGCTGACGAGCGCCAAGCGTTGACTCCGCTGCTTGCTACTGAAAGCCAAGCATTTTTGGCGCTGATCACGGCCGCTGATACTGGTGCCGCAAAACAACGCTTTGCCACCATACTGATCAGCAAAACGCCTGCCAATGCCGCAAACAGTAGCGGAGGCAATAATGAGAGCGTCGCGAGTGAGACCGATAAAATCGCTAAGCATATTCAGGTGGTGGCACAGCGCTTGTGGGCCTTTAGACCCAGCTTTTAAGCTGTAGAGCCGCTAATCTTTTAAACGAGTCTCTTCGCTTGATTTCCAGTTGTACGCACCATAAAACAGCATCTGTGCTTGCCGAGTACAGTTATGGAGCATCAGTTGTTTGTTTTTTTCGACTTCGTTTAGATCGATCTCGTCATCATGATCTTCGGTGTAAGTCAGCTCCAACCAATCGATGATCCAAGAAAAAAACATATTGATGCCAGCTTCAGCCAGTAGCCGTCGATCATAAGCATTGATGTGAGTAAAGGCTGGCTGCAACGCTAAGTCATCTGCTAAGTTTTGCGTGTGGTTTTTGACCAGATCGCTGATGGCTTTGCGCACCGCATCAGAGCCGCCATAGCGCTCACTGACCAAAAACTGCCAATAGTACGGCTGATCGCTGACCATATATAAAAACAGCTGGATACTTTTGGCGATTTGCCGATCAAAACTGCGCTTACGGCCAATCTGCAGGCTATCACTCAGTATAGCGAGTGTACTGCCTAGCTCCTCAATCACTAAGGCTCGACCAAGCGATTCCATATCGTCAAAATGCCGATAAAATGCCGTCGGTACCACGCCCACCTCGCGGGTGACCTGCCGAAGGCTAATAGAGCTAAAGGCTTGTCCAGTCATACATAAATCGAGCACCGCATTAAAAAAAGCGTGCCGAGTTTGAAGTTTTTTTTGTTCGCGACTACTCATAGTATTTCAAAAGTTATCCAGTAAAGGGTTATCATACGCATTTTAGCGCACAAATACGACCAAAATACGCAACGACTGTTAACTCAATAGTCGCCATATCGCACCCACTCATTTTGTTTATCGCGGTTTTTTAAATAGACGCGTCTTATACCACCGTCCCCCAATGCCCCTGCAACTCTTGCGCCAGTCGATAGGCTTCATGATCGTTCATACCCGTAATAAAATCTAGAATGCTTAAAATATTATGATAGACATTGTCTGATAACGTACGGCGCTGCTCATCTAAGTGCGGCTGTAGCAGCTTTAGCAAACGCTCCTGCTCAAAAGACATAGGCTGCGCGGCGTTTATGATCGTACTCCCCGTCCACGCCAGCGGCATAAAGGCATCTAAAAGACGATGCAGGCATTGATTGGCCATCAGCTCCATACGTACTTTACTTGGATGGTTAAATATCTGCTCACGCGCCAGCTGTTTGGCTTGATGGATGCCGTTTTGTACGCTGGTATCACAGTGGGCAAACAGGCTACCGCTAAGGGTTCCGGCCAGTAATGCGTCATCATTGGCAATAAAAGCATCCGTCACGGTATTGACCAAACGCATCATCGCCCGCGCGCGCAGTGATGCCAGACTTTGCCTGACAGACATATGAGCAGGTAACTCGATGGTACAAGGTCGCTCACCAATCAGCTCATAAAATATCGCCGCCACATCTTGATAGGTCAGCATATTTAGATTGATGCCGTCTTCTAAATCAATCAATGCATAACAAATATCATCCGCTGCCTCTAATAGATACGCCAGTGGGTGACGGGCAAAACCCTCATGCTGCTTGGAGCGCGGCAGGTTTAAACACGATGCTAAGGTTTCTAGCTGCGCCGCTTCACTATAAAAGCAGCCAAATTTTTGTGCTTTTTTGGCTTGCGATGGACAGGCTTGTAAGGTGGCAGCAGGGCGCTGCGGATAGGTAAGTTGTGAGCTGTCATTGCTGTGGGTGGCCAGCCAAGGATATTTCATAAAAGCGCCCAAGGTTGCGCAAGTCAAACGCATGCCGCCTTTATCAGGATGATGCTCGTTACGTGCGAGCAAACGAAACCCTTGCGCGTTACCTTCGTAGGCCAATAAATCCAGCTGCTCAGAGGAGGATAAATGCTGCAAAACCGCCTGCCGCTCAGGATGAGCAAACCAGTCGCGAATGGCGTACTCACCTGCGTGCCCAAATGGCGGGTTGCCGATATCGTGGGCCAAACATGCCGCTTGCACGATGACGCCGACATCAGCAGGCGAGACCCCAGCGGGCAGACCGTGGGACAGCTTATCATGGAGCTTTTCTGCTGCCATCATACCCAAAGAGCGCCCGATACAAGAGACTTCAAGAGAGTGAGTCAGCCGGGTATGAATACCCAGCTGATTGGTCAAGGGATGTACTTGAGTCTTTTGATTGAGCTGACGAAAAGAGTGCGAAAATACCAGCCTGTCATAGTCTTTATGAAACTGAGAGCGAGTGCTGGTATTGGCATTGTGTTTTTTATGAGCGCCGAGGCGCTGAGCGTTTAGAAGATGAGACCATTGGGTGGTGGCAGACGACAAAGACATAGAGGTGCCTAGCATATAAAAATATCCGAAACCAAGGGAGCCTCTAGCATAGCAAAATAGCATCCTTGGTACAGCTGCTACTTAGTACCGCTTTCGTACCACCGTTCAGCGTGATGATCATTAGGCTGTATGGCAGTTAAAAAGTATCTGCTCATCGCTGATGGCGACCTCATCATCTAAGGTTTTGCTAAGTAGTATCGCCTCATCACCACTGACTTGCCAGATGATGCCGTGGCGATCATCAAGACCGATATCGCTCATATAGGTTTGTTGGTCATTGCTCTCAGCGCTGGCGGCCAAGTCGTATTCGATACCATCGATGAGCAAATGCGCTGTCTGCGGTGTACTGTCGCTATGATAAGAAACGCCAATAGTAGCAGTAGGCTCACAAGAGAAAGTAGTGCTGTTGCTGGTATGAGCTGCATGATCGTGACCTGCGTGCGCATGTTCCTCATGACTATGACCTTCATGACTGTGATCTTCATGATTATTAGGCCCTTCATGACCATGTTCCATATCACTATGCTCTTCGTGGCCGTGCTTTTCATGCTCTCTATTGTCATGAATTTCATGACCTTGTTCATGATCGGCGTGGTTATCTACTTGTGCTTCTTTAGATACCGCTGTATCGGTATCGTTGTTTGGCTGACAGCCCAATAAAGAGCCTGCCATCACACTTCCTAATATAGTAATACCTACAAGTCTAGAACAATAATTATTCACAGTATGAGGCCTCAAATAAGCGAAATAAAGATATGTTATAATATAACAATATAGCGATAAAACAAAGCCGATGATGGAGAATATCCAACATCGGCCAATTAATTTTAAACAAGCTATAGTCGATACACTTTAAAAATATCATAGCGCTACTGGGATGCTATTTTTAAACGTAGGTTGCGCAGCCTCTGGGAACGCAGCACGCAAGTAAAATTTATACCAGTAGCGCGTTTAAATCCATAACAGTTTTACATTCAGCTAACTATATACTATTGAAAGTTACACGTTAAATCTAAAGTGCATCACATCGCCGTCTTGGACGATATAAGTCTTGCCTTCTAGGCGAGATTTACCAGCGGCTGCAGCGCCTTTTTCGCCGTTATACTTGATAAAGTCGTCATAAGCGATGACCTCAGCACGAATAAAGCCGCGCTCAAAATCGGTATGAATAACGCCAGCTGCTTGCGGTGCAGTAGCGCCGACAGCGACCGTCCATGCGCGCACTTCTTTGACCCCAGCAGTAAAGTAGGTCTGCATATCAAGTAAGTCGTAACCTGCACGAATCACTTGATCAAGACCGGCTTCTTCCATGCCCATGTCTTCTAAAAAGTCTTTTTTGTCGTCTTCGTCGAGCTGCGCGATTTCAGATTCGATTTGGTTGCACAAAGCGATAACGATAGAGTCTTCGCCTGTGGCATAGTTGCGCACCGCATCAAGATAAGGGTTGTTTTCAAAACCATCCTCGCTTACGTTGGCGATATACATGGTCGGTTTCAAAGTGATCAAACCATAGCTGCGGATCAGTTTTTGCTCATCTTTATCCAGACCTGCTGCGCGTGCTGCTTTGCCTTCAGCCAATAAAGGTTCGATTTTCTTAAACACCTCAAGCATGGCCTGTGCGTCTTTGTCACCGCCTTTGGCTTTTTTGCTTTGGTTTTGAATAGCGCGCTCGACTGCTTCTAGGTCTGCGAGCGCCAGCTCTGTATTGATGGTTTCGATGTCATCAATAGGGCTGACGCGGCCGTCGACGTGGACGACGTTGTCATCGTCAAAACAGCGTACCACATGTGCAATCGCGTCGGTCTCACGGATATTGGCCAAAAACTGGTTGCCCATGCCTTCGCCTTTTGAGGCTCCTGCGACCAAACCTGCGATATCGACAAACTCCATGGTCGTGGGTAGCACGCGCTCAGGATTGACGATATCGGCCAGTTTTTTGAGACGAGGATCTGGCACAGGGACGATGCCAGTATTGGGGTCTTTGGTACAAAACGGAAAGTTTTCAGCAGCGATGCCCGCTTTGGTCAACGCATTAAATAAGGTGGATTTGCCCACGTTTGGTAGGCCGACGATGCCGCAATTAAAACCCATAATGCTCTCTCGATAGTATTATAAAATAAGGTCGGCCGATGCTCGATGAAAGCGCCAGCCAAAATTGGGCATATTGTAGCAAATTTTCCGAGGATAAGGGTGAGGTTGTTGCGGTGTATTTGGACTCAAATATCTGTCGCAAAACTGGTCTCAGTACTGACATCAAAATACACATATGACGATGTCCGCGTTATGGACGCTCTTATGAGCTATCGCCACGTGTGATTTTCGCGTAGGTGCGCCGCAATATCAGGCGAGTGGGGCACTTGCGGGCTTTATTTTTAATAAAATGACTTGTTATTCCTGAAGAAAATACCTTTATTAAAAACGTATAACCAAAAGTATTTTTCGGCGAAAAAATCCGTTAAATACGGGTTTATTAATTATCAGGTTCGCGTTATTATCACCCCCTGATATGCAAGACTCTACTACCTGTTAGGAAAGGATATTCTATGCGCTATGAGGTTATTGTTATTGGTGCTGGCATGGTTGGCACCTCAATTGCGTGGCATCTACAAAAAAATAATTCGCAAGTACTGTTACTAGATAAAAAACTCCCAGGGTCAGAGACCTCTTATGGAAATGCTGGCTTGATCCAGCGTGAAGCCATCCATACTCATCCTTTCCCGCGTCAGCTGACAGAGATGATTCGCGTACTACCCAACCAAGGTACCGATATCCGTTATCGGATACCGGCTCTTTTGCGTTATCATCAAGCCTTGCTGCAATACTGGAAGTACTCGGCGCCAGCCACGGTTAAAAAAATCGAAGCTGAGTGGCAGACGCTGATTGCGCATTGTACCAGTGAGCATCAAACCATGATTTCGGCATCTGGTGCCGATGAGCTGATCACGCGTGATGGATGGTTGCAGCTGCATCGCTCTGAAGACACCTTTAAAGAGGCGATTGAATCAGCCATTGCAGCTCGTGAGCAGGGCGTTGAGCACAACGTACTGAGTCTTGCAGAGTTGAAAGCGATGGAGCCGAGTGCCAATTTTGATGGGTTTGTGGGCGCGATTCATTGGCTCAACTCGTGGCAAGTTTCAAATCCGAGCGCCTTGGTCAAAGCTTACGCCAAAAACTTCGAAGAGATGCAAGGGACGATCAAAGAAAGTGACGTAAAAGAAATCGTCAAAGAAGGTGAAGGCTGGAAAATCATCACGGATAAAGAGACCTACTATAGTGATAAGCTGGTCATCGCCGCCGGCCCTTGGTCAAACGACTTGATCAAACCATTGGGTTATAACCTGCCGTTGTTCCCGATGCGCGGCTACCATCAGCACTTTAAAGTGACGGATAAAAACACCATCCATCACAGTATGTTTGATATGGACAAAGGCTTTGTCATGGGACCGATGCAGCAAGGTATTCGCATCACCACCGGTGCTGAGATGACAACCATGAACGCGCCAAAAAACTTCGGTCAATTACAGACCGTCCTAAAATTCGCGCGCAAAATTCTACCGCTAGATGACGCTGTCGAGAGCGAAGCGTGGGCAGGCTCGCGCCCTTGTATGCCAGATATGAAGCCGGTCATTGGTCCTGCACCTAAGCATGACAAGCTCTGGTTTGCCTTTGGTCACAGCCATCAAGGCTTTACTTTGGGGCCGATGACAGGGCGCATCGTAGAAGAGATGATTCATGATAAGCCGCTATTGGTCGATATCACCCCATTTAGCGCTCAGCGTTTCTCTAGCTAGGCGTTAGAGCTGCTTACCGGACAAACGCAACTTAACTTTCATTAGATATTAAGGATAAAATACGATGAAAAAGCTACACAGCAATCAGCGTATGAGTAAAATCGTGGTACACAACCAGACCGTTTATCTGTGCGGTCAGGTGGGTAACGCAGAAGACGACATCAAAGCCCAAACCCTCACTTGCCTAGAAAAAATCCAAGCATTGCTCGAAGAGGTTGGTAGCGATAAATCAAAGCTACTCTCAGTGACCGTTTGGATTAAAGACATGGCAGACTTTGCTGCGATGAATGAAGTCTGGGATAAGTGGTTTGAAGGCATACAGCCACCAGCGCGTGCTTGCGGCGAGTCTGCACTGGCGCGTCCTGAGCTACTCGTCGAGATGATTGCCACTGCCGCAGAGTAACTTAGCGTTACTACGAGCGCAGCGCTGCTACTAGTATGCAGTCAGAGCCAAACAAAAAGGACATGATAGCGATATCGTGTCCTTTTTCATTGGTATTTTTTATTAGTATTGTCCTTTGGCTTCTTGCTGTTAGCTTTTTTGTCATTACTCTACTGCGGTTTATAAATGCTAAATTAAGCCCCATATCATAAAAACCATATACAATAAAAAAGAGTCTTATGATTTTTATCAGCCATACCATGCGTCTGAGCGATAGCGACGTGGAGATGCATGCCATTCGTGCGCAAGGGGCAGGCGGACAAAACGTCAATAAAGTCGCCTCGGCCATTCACCTACGCTTTGATATCAATGCCTCAAGCTTAAGCGAGGAACACAAACAGCGTTTATTAAACAGTAAAGACAGCCGTGTCACCAAAGATGGTATCTTTGTATTAAAAGCGCAGCAGTACCGTACGCAGGAGCGCAATAAGATAGATGCGCTTGAGCGCCTCAAAGCCTTTATTTTGCAATCCACGAAAACGCTGCCGACACGTAAACCGACCAAACCCAGCAAAAGTGCTAAGCGTAAACGGGTCGATCAAAAGACGCAGCGCGGCAAAATAAAAGCGTTACGCGGCAAGGTGGATTTTTAATCACATGTTTAGTCATGCGTTCTGGCGCGTGAGTCTTATCGTCCCGTCCATACAGCATCGCGCTTTTCGATAAACGCATCAATGCCCTCGCGCACGTCATCTGCCATCATATTGCAGCTCATCACTTTGCTTGCATAGTCATAGGCGTCTGCCAAGTCCATCTCCAACTGCTGATAAAACATATCCTTGCCAGTTTTGAGCGCGACAGAGGATTTGGCAGTGATGCTATCGATTAAAGAGTGTAGGCTGGCCGCCAACTGATCCGCTGGCGCGACACGGTTAATAAGCCCTTGCTGCAAGGCGGTACGGGCATCGATAAATTCACCGGTGATGAGCATCTCAAACGCTTGCTTGCGAGAGAGGTTGCGACTGACAGCGACAGCCGGCGTCGAGCAAAACAACCCGACGTTGATGCCAGAGGTGGCAAACTTGGCTTCATCAGCCGCCACGGCGAGATCGCAAGCGGCGACCAGCTGACAGCCTGCGGCAGTGGCGATGCCCTGTACCTTGGCAATCACGACTTGCGGCATCTGGTTGATGGTCAGCATCATCTGGCTGCATTGTTTAAATAATGCGCTGTGAAATGCTTCATCCGAGTGGGCGCGCATCTCTTTTAGATTGTGACCTGCACAAAATGCCTTGCCAGCTGCCGCGATGACGACCACACGGATATTGCTGTCTTGGGCGATATTGTCCAGCTCTGTCTGCATGGCGGTGAGCATATCGCTTGATAGCGCATTGAATTGTTTGGGGCGATTGAGAGTAAGCGTGACGACGCCGTTTGCCTCTTTATGGTTTTCTCTGATAACGAACGGCTCATTGGTCTCAGACGTATGGGTGTTGTACATTTATCTTCCTTGATAATGGGACATAAACCCAAATGATAGCATGGCTCATCAGTGATATAACAGCTGACCTGTGTTGAATATCCGTTTTGACTTCCTCCCCGACCTCAAGAAACGGGGATTCCTATTAAAGACGGTCAAGCCCGACCGCGAGAATGTTTTTTGCTCCATTAACATCTCTGTTATGGGTCGTTTTACAAAAACGACAAAACCACTCTCTTATACCAAGTGCTGTTTAGTAGTGGTTGGCTATTGGTGGCAGGCGCGCTCGTTGTTTACTTGTTTCCGAGCACTGTGCAGCAGATTGGTCTGAGCCAATGGATAGTAGCGCTGATATTGGCGCTGCTGGCGACAGAATATATGCGCCGCTTATTACGTAGGCGTTTAGATGGCTATACGGGCGATGGGCTAGGGGCGACGCAGCAGGTAAGTGAAATCGCCATATATGCGGGGCTGGCTGCTTCTGTACCTTTTGTCTGAAGTATATAGTCAGTCCTAAACGAAAAAAGTACAAGTATTATGACGCGCTACTGGTATAAATTTTCCTTGCTTGCTAACTTTGCTCACTTGGCGCCTGATGGTGGCGAGAGCTTGCAGCAGCTATTTGAGCGTGTGGAGAACTGGTTAAATGACATGGCTGCACAAAATAGTGGCCAAAAACCAATATTAGCAGTTGGTCATGCAGGCTGGATAACTGCTGCCAAGATGATTGATGCTGGACAAAATATACCGAAGATAGCAGCAGATTGGCCAGCTTCAGTGGCGTACGGGGAGTGCCAAGACTTGCCTTTTCTTTTTTGAGTGTGTTTTCAATGCCAGCTTCCACGATAATACAATTGAACATATACCCTAATGATATGCTCTAATAAAAAGGCTCATAGCAAAAAACTGGCCATGTGTAATGACTAGTTTATTTTATCTTCTGCAGCGATGGACAAGGGCTTTTGCATCGTTTAAGCAATCTTATCAAACCATGCTTTGTTATTATCAGGCGTCATAGAATCGAAACTGACATAAATACCTCTTTCATCTAGTGTGGCATACCAGTGATCGTCATTACTGCCAGTCAGCAGTTGAAAATACTTATTATTTACAATTCTACCGACAGTATAAACCTCACCTTCTGCATAAAACTTATTACCTTGGATACATAACAATTTATCATTGGTATTTATCACACGGCTGTCTAATGTTTTATCGTTCAACGTATTGTTATTTGGCATACTATTCGTCGTACCCTATCAACAAATGAGAGGGCTATAGCATAACAGTCAGATAATTAAATATATAGAGGGTTTTATAGAGGTTATCTTATCATTAAGTATAAGATATTTAAGGGTTTATTGCAGATAGTTGCTAGAGTATATCATCGGGTCGCAACAAATAAGTCAAGCGAGATTAGCAGCGATCAGGAATAAAAAAAGCCAGCGACATGATGTCACTGGCTTCTTTAGACTGCTACACAGGCTTACTCTTCTGAGTAATCTTCGTTGTCGTCTTCTACATCGTCAGCTGCGTCTTCATTGTCGCCATCTTCAGACAAGATAGTAACAAGGATGCTAGCAGTCACGTCATGATGTAGCTGAATATCAACATTGTATTCGCCCACTTGACGTAGAGTGCCTTCAGGTAGCTTGATTTCAGCACGGTCTACTTCTAGACCTGAGTTAGTCAATGCTTCAGCGATATCGCGAGTACCGATAGAGCCAAATAGCTTGCCTTCGTCACCTGATTTAGCACGCATGATGACATTAACGTCAGTTAATGCGTCAGCACGCTCTTGAGCAGTAGCGATTTCTTTTGCTTCTTCAGCTTCAAGCTCAGCACGACGTGCTTCGAACTTTTCAATGTTAGCTTTGGTCGCAGGTAGCGCTTTGCCCTGAGGGATAAGAAAGTTACGACCGTAACCTGGTTTTACATCGACAGTTTCACCGAGTTTACCAAGGTTGACGATACGCTGTAACAAAATAATTTGCATGAGTCATTCCTAGTTAACGGTTAAATTACTGATGGTTGTCAGTATACGGAAGTAGTGAAAGGTAACGAGCTTGCTTGATAGCAGTGGCTAGTTGACGCTGATACTTAGTAGATGTACCGGTAATACGGCTTGGTACGATTTTACCATTATCACTGATGTACTGTTTTAGCAATTCAACATCTTTATAGTCGATGTGAGTGATGCCTTCAGCAGTGAAACGGCAGAATTTGCGACGGCGATAGAAACGTGCCATGAGTATTCTCCTTTAATTAGTCTTCACTGTTGTCGTTGTCGTCGTTTTCACGATTGTCTGGACGACGAGTAGTTGCTTTGCGTGCGCGTTTTTCATCGGCATTCTTGGCTAACTGCGACTCTTCAGTGACAGCTTCGTCACGGCGCATAACTAGACTACGAATGATCGCGTCGTTATAGCGGAATAATTCTTCAAGTTCAGCTAAAGTATCACCGTCAGTTTCGATGTTGAAAAGAACGTAGTGAGCTTTGTGAATCTTGTTGATTGGATAAGCCAATTGACGGCGGCCCCAATCTTCAAGGCGATGGATAGCACCACCGTTGTCTTGAACCAACTTGATATAGCGTTCAACCATGCCGACCACTTGGTCGCTTTGGTCTGGGTGTACAAGTAACACCAGTTCGTAATGTCGCATTATGACTCCTTACGGATTAGTAGCTATTGACCCTATGTCAATAGCAAGGAGATTTATAAGGTAAACCCAACGCCCAGTTTTATAAAATCCTATTTATAAAAATAGTTCTTATAAAATCTTGGAGATAAGCTTAGTTTATAAAGCGCCGTATTATAACAGTAGTGAGTGGCTAATACAAAGGTTAATCACTCACGCATTGCCGGTAATACTAAAAAAGCCAAGATCATACGCTGCTTTTCAGTATTTAAAGAGGTATTTAAGGATAAATTTAGAGATCGAGCTTGTTATTTGTCGGTTGATTATTTCAGAGTTGGCTTTTTTGTCAGCTGACTGCTGTCGGCTTTGACCACCAACGTCTTAGCCAGTTTGTCATGCCAACCGATGTTTTCAGGGCTCTTTAATGCCATGTAATAATGTACCCCGATAATTGCAAATGCAAAGAAACCTAGGATCATGAACAGTAGATAGTAAATGATAAGTAGCAATAAAGTACGAACAGCTATAAGTTTAGTAAAGGAGGGAAGAGTATGCGTGGTTTGATCTACGACCCGAATACCAGTAAGTAACTTGCCCAACGATTGCCCACGGAGCGAGATGAATATTAATTGTAATGCAAGCAAACCAAATATAAGCGCTTGCGACATCATCAAAGTACTGCTAGGAATAGTTTCTATTAAACTTGTAGAATACTCTAAAGCTTTATTTAAAGTTTCTACACTCTCAATATTCTGGAGCTTTGAATAGTCAATGTCTAACTTTGACCAAGCCATTATCATCGGAATGGAAGCTAGTATATAGACGAGAGCATTGATAACAGTCGCCAATACTCGCGACATGATAGGCGCAAGTACGACGTCGCCAATGACTTTGTCTTGGTTGGTGGCAGCTTTATTCAGATGGGTTTTGTTTAATGAGACGTTATGATGCGGGGTGTGGTGACGATTGGTCGTCATGTCGACCTTGGTATTATTCGCCGTATCTTTACGCTCAGGCTTGCCGTACAGTCTATCTAAAGACACAGGCTTGTCGGTTTGCTTACCTGAGGCATTGTCTTCTGGAAAAATAGTGACGTTGTTAATGATAGAGTCATTGACCTCAGCGCCATTAACCGGAGCGGGTGTATAGACCGTTTGGTTGTTGGTTAAGGTGCCGACACGTTGCCATTGCTCCAAGCCTTCATGCCACATCAGGTCATCTAGCACCACTTCGCCAGATGCCAACATGATATTGAGCTGCTCCAAATTGTATGGACCAGCTTGTACGTTATTTCGAGCAAGAAAAATTTGCATAATTGCCTGCATAGTTAGTCAAATATTAAGTCACTGTTTTTAAGCCACTACTTGTCTCACATTATATTAGGGTCTATTTGAAAAAATCAAATAGACCCTAAAAGTAGTACTTGTAATGACTGTGTCAATCACCGTTGTGACTTAATGTAACGGCTTATTTTTTGTCTTCACCAGCTAAGAAGAACCAAGTGTCTAGCACTGAGTCAGGGTTTAGTGACACAGAGCTGATGCCTTGTTCCATGAGCCAGAATGCTAGATCTGGATGGTCAGATGGACCTTGACCACAGATGCCGACGTATTTGTTTTGCTTACGGCAAGCTTCGATAGCCATGGTCAACAGTTTCTTAACCGCAGGGTCGCGCTCATCAAATAAGTGAGAGACGATACCTGAGTCACGGTCAAGACCGAGCGTTAGCTGAGTCAAGTCATTAGAGCCGATTGAGAAACCATCGAAATGCTCAAGGAATTCTTCTGCCAATAGAGCGTTGGTCGGTAGCTCACACATCATGATGACGCGTAGACCATTCTCGCCGCGTTTTAGGCCATTTTTCTCAAGCAGTTCGATGACTTGACGTGCTTCGTCAGTGGTACGAACGAATGGAATCATGATCTCAACGTTGGTCAAGCCCATCTCGTCGCGGACACGTTTTAGTGCTTTACACTCAAGCTCAAAGCAGTCGCGGAAGTTGTCAGACACGTAACGGCTGGCACCGCGGAAGCCTAGCATTGGGTTTTCTTCTGATGGCTCGTATAGCTTACCACCCAATAGGTTGGCATATTCGTTTGATTTAAAGTCAGACATACGAACGATGACAGGCTGGTCCATAAAGGCAACCGCTAGGGTTGAGATACCTTCGACCAATTTATCAACATAAAAATCGACAGGTGAGGCGTAGCCTGCGATACGCTCATGAATGGCTTGTGAGATTTCGCGTGGCAAGCTATTCATGTTTAGTAGCGCTTTTGGATGCACACCAATCATACGGTTGATGATAAACTCAAGACGGGCAAGGCCGATACCTTCGTTTGGCATTTGGGTAAATGAGAAGGCGCGGTCTGGGTTGCCGACGTTCATCATCACTTTAAATGCTAGCTCTGGCATGGTCTCGACAGAGTTGGTTTGTACTTCAAAGTCGATCTGACCTTCGTAGATAAAGCCTGTGTCGCCTTCGGCACAAGAGGCGGTGACGTCTTGACCGTCGACCAATAGCTCAGTGGCGTTACCACAACCAACAATCGCTGGTACACCTAGCTCACGAGCAATGATAGCCGCGTGACAGGTACGGCCACCGCGGTTGGTGATGATCGCAGAGGCGCGTTTCATGACCGGTTCCCAATCTGGATCCGTCATATCAGAGACTAATATGTCGCCTTCTTCTACTTTGTCCATCTCGTTTAAGTTGGTGACGATGCGTACTTTACCTGAGCCGATACGCTGACCGATTGAACGACCTTCGCACAATACTTTGGCATCAGTGGTATCGATGACATAACGCTCCATGACATTGCTGTCTTGGCGGCTTTTGACGGTCTCAGGACGAGCCTGTACGATAAAGATTTCACCGCTGTCACCGTCTTTCGCCCACTCGATATCCATCGCTTGGCCATAATGCTGCTCGATGGTGACCGCTTGCTTGGCAAGTGAGGTTAGCTCTTCTGTGGTGAGTGAGAACTGCATGCGATCTTGTTTTTCAACATCAACGGTTTTCACTGATTTTGACGTGCTGCCTTCATCGCCATACACCATTTTCTTATGCTTGCTACCGAGGTTACGGCGAATAACGGCAGGCTTGCCATTGGCAAGTAATTTTTTAGAAATATAGAATTCGTCTGGGTTCACCGCGCCCTGTACGACCATTTCACCTAGGCCATAACTTGAGGTGATAAAGACCACTTGATCAAAGCCACTTTCGGTATCAAGGGTAAACATCACGCCCGCGGCGCCTGTTTCTGAGCGTACCATACGCTGTACAGCAGCCGATAGTGCCACGCCTTCGTGTTCAAAACCTTTATGCACGCGATAAGAGATGGCACGATCGTTATACAAAGAGGCAAATACTTCTTTAATAGCGATTAGGACGTTATCAATACCGCGAATATTCAAGAAAGTCTCTTGTTGACCAGCAAATGACGCATCTGGCAAATCTTCGGCAGTCGCAGAAGAGCGTACCGCAACCGCGATGTCTTCGCCGCCGCTCATGGCTTCAAATGACTTGCGTACTTCTTGCTCAAGGTCGCTTGGCAGCGCTTGCTCAATGATCCAAGTACGGATTTTTTTACCAGTGGCAGCAAGTTTGTTGACATCGTTGACGTCTAAGGTTTTTAGCTCGTTGTTGATCTTATCGAGCAAGCCTGTTTCGGTCAAAAAACGATTGAACGCATTGGAAGTCGTCGCAAAACCGCCTGGAACACTAACGCCTAAATCAGATAGGTGGCTGATCATCTCGCCGAGTGAGGCGTTTTTACCACCGACCATATCGATGTCGTCTTTTCCTAACTGATCTAGATTGATTACAAGTGCTGTAGATTGCGCTGCCATGATAACTCCAGAAAATAAGGTTATTTAGTAAAGATTATAACGGTGAATTATACCGCTATATTTGCAGAATTTCGAGGGGTTGAACCAAAAAACTTGTGAAAAAGATACAAATTGTCGGATTTGCTACATAATTTATGATGACGCTATAGAAACAGCAATTATAAAGGGCTATCTGTGTCCAAAAAAGCTAAGAAAAAAATCCGTTTGTTGATATCTCCAAGCGCCCACCGTTTCGACTGATTTTACCAAAACTACCAGCAGTGATAACCACTAAAGCCATCGATGGATGTTTTATAAAGCCCGTCGCCTCAAAAACCACATAACATGGCTGGTTTTAGGAGGTATGGCGCGGCTATTTGATCGTCTTTGCCGCGCATAGCCTTTGTGCCGGTATGGATGTTGGTGATAAGTGTACGCCTGTAACATTGATTTCTATCAAAGCCGCGAAAGAGGACTCCACCCGACATTAGGGTAGAGTTGAATGTCGCATATCCTGATTTTTGACACAGATACCTCATTAAAATCACATCAAAGCCACTGATATATTGATACAATAATTAAGTACTGTAATATTTCCAACTCACCAAGAGTATTTCATGAAAATCAACAAAGCGTATAAATTTAGGCTTGAGCCTAATGCAGAGCAAGAGATTATTTTAAATAATCTTGTTGGCTCTGCACGTTTTGTTTGGAATCAAATGCTGGCAATCTCATTTGAGATGTTTGCTAAAGATGAGTTTATCAATGCCACCAACCTTGTTAATAAAATCATGGATCTAAAGAACAATCCTGATTTCGAGTTCTTAAAAACCAGCTCAAATGCTGTATCCTTACAACAAAAAGTACGTGACCTTGCCTCGGCTTGGTCACGTTTCTTTGACCCTAAAGCACATGCCAGATTAAAAGAAAATAAAAATAAACCTCGCAAACCCAAGTTTTTTAAACTGGCTGATGGCACAGAAATCCAGCTACGCTCGTTGATGCCAAAATTTAAGCGCAAATCAGATGGGAGCGACTCAATTCGCTTGGTTCAGTTTGACAAATACTGCCGTATTGAAGGCAATCGAGTAAAACTACCGAATGGCATTGGTCTGGTGAAGTTTAGAAAATCGCAAGACATCATCGGTACCATTAAAAATGTCACCATTAGCAAGAAATCAGGTCGCTGGTATGTGTCATTCGGTACTGAGCGTGAGGTTGAACAACCACGCCATCCCTCTAAAAGCGCCATTGGTTTGGACATGGGTATCAGCAAACTACTCACCACCTCAAACGGTGAATATATTAAACCTAAAAACAGCTTTAAAGCCAATCAAATGAAACTTGCCAAATTACAGCGTCAATTAAGCAGAAAGGTTCTGTTTAGCCAAAACTGGAAGAAGCAAAACCGCAAGATTCAAAAACTCCACAGCCACATTGCCAATATCAGACATGACTACTTGCATAAAATAACCACCAGCATCAGCAAAAGCCACGCCATGATTGCTTGTGAAGATTTAAAAGTCGCCAATATGTCGAAATCAGCCAGTGGCACGGTGGAGAACAAAGGTCGTCATGTCAAAGCCAAGTCAGGATTAAATAAATCCATTCTAGATCAAGGCTGGGGCATGATGGTCAATATGCTTGAGTACAAGCAGCAATGGCGCGGTGGGTTACTGGTTAAGGTAAACCCACGCTACACTAGCCAAACCTGCTCTGAATGCAATCATATCGCCAAGGAAAACAGACAAACTCAGGCAAAATTCGAGTGCGTCAAATGTAGGTATGTTGCGAACGCTGATTTTAATGCGGCTCGTAACATATTAGCGGCAGGACATGCCGTTTTGTCTGCGGAGGGAGGATGCAGTAAAGGTCGCCCGTTGAAACAGAAAACAAGCGACCTTCGTGAGAAAGTCGCCTAAGAGCATTTGCTTTTAGAATCCCCACTTGTGCTTGCCGAAAGTGGCGGGAAGTATGTCAATATGCGTATAATATACAGCAGAAAAACAGGGCGCTCAGCCGTGCCCGGTATGTATAATAAAGACCCAGATGCTATATATCAGACAACGCCATATAATAGACAAAAACTAGATGAAGACTCCTATTGAGTTTTCAATCGATGAGTTTTCAACCGAGGTATCCACGCATGTACTCAAGCAATCCAGCTGAACAAGTCAAGCCCACCATTCAAAACCGCCACGCGCTAAACTTGGATAGCTCTCAGGCCATCAGAACCGCGTTTTTTATCTCAGATGGTACGGCGATTACGGCGGAGACGCTGGGCCGTGCGATCTTAAGTCAGTTTTCCTCGGTTCCTTTTGAGACCAGAGTGTTGCCTTATGTCGATAGCCTAGAGCGTGCTGAGGATGCGGTTGAGCAAATCAATATGGCTTATCAGCGTGATGGTTTGCTGCCATTGGTGTTTGATACCATCGTGAGCCCCGAGATTCGCGAAACAATCAACTCAGCGCACAGCTGTAACTTGGATATGTATGAGGGGCTGATCGGCCGCGTCGCAGAAGAGACTGGGGTAGAGCCAGACGGCCATTCAGGTCATGCTCATGATGATGTCGACTCCGAGACGTATAAAGAGCGTATCGACGCGGTACATTTTGCCTTAGATAACGATGATGGGGCGCGCACCCGTCATTATAATGCTGCCGATATTATCTTGGTAGGGGTATCACGTTCGGGCAAAACACCGACGTCACTATATCTTGCGTTACAATTCGGTATTCGTGCCGCCAATTATCCATTGACAGAAGATGATCTGTATGACAATCAATTACCAAAACCCCTGCGCGAACACAAAGACAAGCTGTTTGGTTTACTGATTGATACCGATCGCTTGGTCAAGATTCGCCAAGAGCGCCGCGCGGGCAGCCGTTATTCGAGCTATCAGCAGTGTCAGCAAGAGCAGCGCGCCATACAAGGTATTTATATCACTCATGGTATCCCAAGCCTCGATGTCTCTGAGATGTCGGTAGAAGAGATTGCCACGCGTATCTTGCAGATGACGGGGCTAAAACGCCGCATCGGTTAGAATGCTGAGCGCTCACATTTTATACCTCCAGATTTATCACACTATCTTTATCAAACGGTCATTTTATATAGAGAAGATTATGCGTTCACTTTATCAAGCCAAAAAAACACCTTTATTATTAGCAAGCGTTATTAGCGCCGCGACGCTATTGAGTGCCTGCCAGACGTCGCCATTTGCTCGTGAGCCTGTGCCTGAGCCGCGTTATATTCCGAGTATTGTGCTTGGTGACGCTCAAACGCTCACCATTATGCCCAATCGTGTCGCCTGCGCCTCAGAGCTACCGATGCAATGCTTGCTGGCCAAATCTAGCAAAGATGGCAGTGTGTTTCAGATTCCTTATGACTGGATTGATGACTTTGCGCCAAGCCTTGGCACCGAATACGTCATTAGTGTACGGCCACAGATCGACGAGGGGCAACAACGTCTGACGGGTCACTGGACGTTGCAAAATATCCTATCTCAACGTATGGTAGGCACCCCTTAGAGCTATGATTAAAGCTATGATAATGAGAAGATCTATGACGCTGTTTCATGGGCGATACGATACATACATTAATATATAAATACATAATATATAAAGAGGACATAATGGGAAGTAAAAAACCAAGCGATGCGACCAACGATGTTGGTGAAGATACCCATACCGAAGTATCTAACAAACAAAGCGCGCCTATACCAAACCCTGAGCACACCAAAGGTAAAGGTAGAAAAGAGAAAATCGAGCAAACCCACGAGCAAGTCACCGAAGACATCATGCATCATCCTGACTTGGTCAATCCGCTCGATGATACTCGTATCGATATCAAAACTGGCTTTACCAAAGACTCGCGTCGTCTAAAGGGCGATAAGCATCAGTATGAGTATGATGTAGTAGTCTTAGGGGCGGGTCCTGCTGGTGAAGCGGCGGCCATGAAGCTGACCAAAGCGGGCAAAAAGGTGGCGGTGATTGATCCGCGTGAGCAGGTCGGTGGTAATTCAACGCACGTCGGCACCATACCGAGTAAAGCGCTGCGTCAATCGGTGTTTAACTTGATCAACTTTCGCCGTGATCCCATGTTTACCAAAGCGATGGAATACAAGCAAGTCCCGCTCAATGAAGTGCTGGCCAAAGCGCGTCAAGTGATTCGCCGGCAAGTCAACACCCACACGCGTTTTTATGAGCGCAACCGTATCGAAGTGATTAATGGCTGGGCAAGCTTCGTCGATGCCCATACTCTGCGCGTCGAAACCGATGACAATATCTTTGAGACTGTCACGTTTAACAAAGCCATCATCACCGTCGGTAGCCGCCCTTATCGCCCAGATATTCTTGACTTTGACCATCCACGGGTATTTGACTCTGACAAAATCTTGCAGATGGACTATGTCGTCAAAAAAATCATCATCTATGGCGCAGGGGTTATCGGCTGTGAGTATGCTTCTATCTTTACCGGCCTTGGCTATAAAGTTGACTTAATCAATAACCAAAACCAGCTACTGAGCTATTTAGATAGTGAAATTAGCGATGCGATTGCCCATGACTTTAGGCAGTTTGGCGTTCTGATCCGTAGTAATGAAGAGATTGATTATTTAGAAACCCATGACGATTATGTGGTCTTGCACCTAAAGAGTGGCAAACGCATCAAGTCAGACGCGATCTTGTGGTCCAATGGCCGTTCAGGCAACACAGAAGGCCTAAACCTAGAGGCCATCGGTCTTGAAGCCAATAGCCGAGGCCAGCTAAAAGTCGATGACACTTACTGTACCGAAATCGACAATATCTATGCAGCCGGCGATGTGATTGGCTGGCCGTCTCTGGCGTCGGCCGCTTATGACCAAGGGCGCTGTGCGGCAGCCTTTATGGTCGGTGACAGTGATGCAGAGCCTGTATCAAGTGTACCGACTGGTATCTATACCATTCCTGAAATCTCTAGTATTGGTAAGACAGAGCAAGAGCTGACGGACGAAAAAGTCCCTTATGAAGTAGGTCAAGCATTCTTTAAACATCTGGCGCGGGCACAGATCATCGGCGAGCGCTCTGGTGTATTAAAGATATTATTCCACCGTGACACGCTGGAGATTTTGGGTATTCATTGCTACGGCAATCACGCCTCAGAGATTATCCATATCGGTCAAGCGGTGATGAAATGCAAGAGCAACAACACCCTTGAGTACTTTGTAAATACCACCTTTAACTATCCAACGATGGCTGAAGCGTATCGAGTGGCTGCATTAAATGGACTAAACCGCGTTTTTTAAAAATGACGCGCGACGTTCAGTCAAATAAAAAAGCGCCTGCTTATGATTAGCAGGCGCTTTTTTTATGGCATTTTTAGCCCATTTAAATGGCTATCGATTGAATTGAGGAGACGCCCTAGAAAGCTTTTAAACGAGCCGAGCCGCTACGAGACTTGCCTACGCTTTGGCGCATTATACCAGCGAAGCCACACAAGTAGCGCAAAATACAGCGCCCATAAGGCCGCTAGCGCATAAAAACCAGTCGCGACCTGAGAGATACTCGCACCCATTTGGTTTAGCTGGACTGAGGTATTGATGGCGGGCGTGGTCGGAATAAACCAGCGCACTATTTGTAAGAAAGTAGGCAGCTGGTCGGCAGGCCATGGGTAGCCGCTGACAAAAAACATCGGCAATGAGCTAAAAATCAAAATCTGCATACTGCGCTCACGCTGACGAAACCAAAGCCCAAGTAGGCAGCCAAGTGTCGCCACCGCCGGACAAAACAGTAAAAGAAACAGCAGGCTGCCGAGCATATTTTGCCCGCGTGGATAGTGATGTAGCTCAAACGCCCAGCCATAATAAAAGCAGCCGATCAAAAAGCTCAGTGTACTAAGCGCTGTGATACGCCCAAGCCAGCCGCTGATGCTGGTCTGATGCCGCCGCTGCTCATACCAAGTACCAATGAGCATGGCAGTGGCCATAAGTAGTGTTTGCTGCAAGATGATAATAGAAACGGCGGGCACCACATAAGCGCCATACCCTTCTGTCTGGTTGTATAGCGGGACAATCTGTAGCGGTACGGCCTGTGCGTTTTGTGCGGCTGTCGGGGCATAGGCACCTTGCGCGACACTCTTTTTAATTTTGACCCCAGCGGAGACCGTGCTAACCGCTTTTAAAAATCCCATCTGCACGTTTTTGTTAAGCAAAAAATAACCGCCATTACCAAGAACACTGACACTAGCTGCTTTACCCGACAGCACGTTTTGCTCAAGCCCACTTGGGATCACCATATAGCCTGCAATTTCATCTGCCCAAATGGCTTCCTTAGCGCTTTGTTCGTCTAAAAACCGTCTGGTGTCGAGCTGCGGGCTGGCGCTAGCATAACGAACGATGGTGCGTGATAAGTCGCTGTTGTCTTTATCAACGATACCGACTGGCACATGATTGACGACCTCCGATGAGTATGGCCACGGATAAAAAAAGCCATAGATGATGGGGGCAATAATCAGCATCAATACAATGCCTTTGTCCGTAAAGACGTCTGTTAGGGTCTGAAAAAAGCTTGCAAAAAAGCCTTGCACTGGCGGCTGCGGCTGGGTGCCTTTAGCGTTATGGTCTGTTGATAATGTCGACATTAGCGTGCTCCCCAGCGTTCAGGATGTGCCAGTGCACGTTTGGTGAGTAGGGCAGTCAGCATCATAGCGACGACAGTGGCGATGGCAAGGCCGTAGAGTATCGGCAGGGAGATGGCGACAGGCGCTTGCATCTGCATCTGCGCGATATGTAGCTTAAGATAATGGGTAAGTGGCAAGGCGTCTGACCAATGCTTGGCACTGTCACTGATGGCAATATAAGGAAAGGTCACGCCAGCAAAGGCATACGAAGGCGCGGAGATAAAACCAGTGGCAGACAAACCCATACGTAATGAAAAAGAGCCTAAAGTAAAAATAGCGCCCAGCCAAAACGATAGCATCATCAAAAGCAGCAGGCCAAGATAAGTGGCAAAAAAAGCGCTGCTCGCTACGGACTCTTGCGGCGTGGCCAGCCACAGCGCCAAGATAGACCAGAGACCATAAGCCAGCATCGGCCAAAAGTACTTACCCAACAACCCAAAAAGCAAAACACCCATGTGCACGCTCGGCAGCGTAGATACAGGTTTTTGATTGGTGTTGTCCTTAGCGGTACTATTTGGCAGCTTAGCTGCAGGTTGACTGAGCGCGGCTATCTTTTGCACAGTGTTATCAGCTACATTGTTATTCACATTGCTACTAATATTGGTACTATCACTAATATTGGCACTAATGCTGCCACTAAGATTGTCATAAGCCTGAGCAGAGGCGATAAAACCATACCAATGGCCAAGCTGCTTATCTCGTAGCTCACGGCCGATGGTCGTGGCACCGATGACCATGGCCAGTATGTGTAATAGCGCCGGTATCACGGTAGAGGCCAAAAACTGCTGATAGTCGGTGGCGGCATTAAACAGACTGATGCGTTGTATGCTGATTGGCGAATAGGCGATTGCCGCTTGTGATGGTGCCATGCCTTGTTTGATCAAGCGCTGAATCTCAACGCCTGCCGACAGAGTACCTGCGACTGCTTGCACACCAGTCTGAATAATACCTGAGTGCGTGCCATACTGGGCATTTACTTGTAAAATAAGCGGTGCGGATTTGCTCGATAAGATATTGCGCGAGAAGTCTTCAGGGATGATGACAACAGCGTAGATATCACGTTGCAAAATAGCCGCTTCTGCCTCTGCGGCTGAATAATAAATCTGTCTGACGCTCAGCGTTGGGCTGGCATCAAGATAGCGCACGGCGGTATTGGCCACTGGGCCATTGTCTTGATCAATGACTCCAATAGGCAGGTTGGTAATCTGGGTCTGCGAAAATATCCACCAAATCAGCAAGACGGTGAGCAAGGGAATCCATACCACCATGGTCAAGTCCCATGGGTTTTTGTGCAAAAACCGCCGCTCATAGGCGGCGCTACGTATAAAAGCCTCACTTAGCTGAGTTAGGCGCATGGCTTACTCTTGGCTCATGGTGGTGGGGTCGATAGGTACGATGACACTCATACCGGAGCGGATACGGGCATCGGGCACAGTCGGGCGAGCCTTGACCTCAAAGGTGCGCACATCAAAACCATCATCATTATTGGTCGGTCGCCACGTGGCAAAGTCGGAGAGGGTCGAGGTGGCATAAACGGTAAATTGTTTGTTGTAGGGCTTGCCGGCAGAAGATAGCGCTGGGATGGTGCCCGTAAACACTTGACCGATGGCAAATTGATTGAGATGCGACTCGGTGACATTGAGCACCACCCACTGATCGTCGGTGTTGACCAGCGTCAAGATTGGCACTCCTTGACCGACGACTTCGCCTGCGCTTACGATGACATTATCAACGATACCAGCAATCGGACTTTTAAGATTGGCTTCTTCTTTTGCGACCAAAGCCTCGTCAAGCTGGGCATCAACCTGCGCCACTTGTGCGGTGGCCGCTGATTTATCCTCACTGCGCGCACCTTCTAGTGCCAAGTCATACTGCAGCCGCGCCGCTTCGGTCTGATCTTGGGTGGCCAGATACTGTGCATAAGCTTCATCGCGTTTTTGCCGTGCCATCAAGCCTTCTTTATAAAGGCGGTCGACACGCTGATAGGTGTTTTGTGCCAAATCAGAGGCGGCTTTGTTGGCCTGCCATGCCGCTTTTGCCTGCGCAATCTCTTGCGGGCGCGCGCCGTTTTCGGCTTTATCCAACTGGCTTTGGGCCATTTGTTTGCCTGCCCGCGCTTGAGCGATCTTGGCATTGATCTCAGGCGAGTCCATTTCAATCAGCTGCTGGCCGGGTGTGACCTCATCACCTTCGGTAACTAAGATTTGAGCGATGCGCCCTGGCACCTTTGCGGCGATAGATGTTTGCTGCATTTGCATCTGTCCTTGCAGCGTCACAAGCGGCGGCTCACTTTGCGCGGTGCTTTTGTATAGGCCGTAGGCAATGACAGCAATGATGATGAGTGCCACGCCAGCCAATAGGGCTTTTTTTCGCATGGCGGCATTGTCTGACTTTGGCGTACCGCGATAATAATCGGCCTCGGCTGGTGCTGGGCTGTCATCAGGCGTCTCTTTTACAGACTCCGTTGGCGTCTGTGCATCATGAAGCCGCGCTGATTCATCAGAATCAGGGAGTTTGCGTGAGTCGTCTGATTCGTTTGGAAATTCAGTCATGACGGTGAGAGTCCTAAAGCAACAAAGTTGAAAACAAAGAGGATATTAATACACACGAATCGCATAAGGCTTGGCGTTTTCGATCGTCTCAGCGTTAAAAATAGCACCAAAGGCGACGATAAACGCTGAATAATACAGCCATAGCATAATGACCACAGCAGCCGAAAGCACGCCAAACTCAGCGCTATAATTATTAAAGTTTTGCACATACAGCGAAAACAATATCGACAGCACAATCCAAAGGACGGTCGCTACCAGCGCACCTGGTACCAGTTTTTTTAGCGCGACTGCGTCCCGATTGGGCGCTAATCGGTATAAACCCAAAAAGCACAAAAATATAATGCCTGCCAGTATCGGCCATCTGCTCCAAAGCGCCACTGTCTTGGCGACTTGCGGAAAGGGCAGGTAAGTGGCGGCAACAGGAATAATCGCGATAGAGGATATGGCTATAATCAAAACCACCACTGCCGCCAAGGTCAAACCAAGGGCGCGTATAGTGCCTTGAATAAAACTGCGCTCTTGGCTGATATGAAAGGCCAGATTGATAAGAACGATTAATGACTTAACCCCTTTGGAGCCTGCATATAAAGCAACTAAGGCTGAGACAGTCAGGCCAAAAGTGAGGGTAGAGGCGGTGTTAGAGACCAGATCACTTAGGCGCGAATCTAAGACGTCATATACCGTATCAGGTATAAAGGGGCGTAGCAGTGATATCTGCTCTTGCATCTCGGCGGGCGAAAACGCCAAGCCGTACAGCAGCACAAACACAGCCATGACTGGAAAAATCGACAAAAAACCAAAATACCCGACGCTTGCGCAGTGTGCCCAGACGTTTGAGGTATTGGCAATACGCCACGTCTCTAGTAACGTCTGTCGCCAATTGCGGGTCGAGGTAGCAGTCAGATTTTTCATAAAACAATCATTCACACTAAAGGTTCAGGTTAGGTGTCTCTATCAGCCATGTTAAGTAAATGACGGTAGCTTACTTAAGTCGTTGTGATTTGTTTTTCGCTGTGTTTTTTTATTGCTGAGTATATAAAGTCGGCAATTGAATGTCAGCAGCATTGAGGTAAGCATTGAATGCCAACGGTGTGCCGCAGCTTTGCATCAAGGCAGCCAGTGCTTGTACATAGTCATGTGCTGCTTGTGCTTGCTCGGTACGAGCTTTGAGCGCTTGCGTTTGTGCTTGTACCACCTCTATCGTGGTATTGACCCCTTCTTGTAATCCCAAACGGCGTAAGCGCAGCACCTCTGCGGCCAGATCTACATTACTCTGCAGGGCTTGATAGCGTGCTTGGGCATTATTGACATCATGCCAGTTTTTTTCGACCAGCAGGAGTAAGTTGTCACTGACCTCGATCTCAGACAAGTCGGCTTGACGAATCTGCGCGCTACTAGAGGCCAGTGATGCGGTTTTGTCGAGCCCGCCCCACAGTTTCCAGCTGGCAGAAACACCAGCGACCCAGCTTGGGTCTTTTTCAACTTGCCCGTAGCCATAAAGCATGACCGTCGGCTTGTAGCCTGTATCGGATAAGGCATGTAGCTGCTGCGCCTGCGCGCGCTTGGCCGCAACTTTTTGTAGCCCTGGGTGATTATTGAGCGCCAAGTCCTGAAAGTAGCTGACATCAGGCAACGGGCGGCTGGAGACAAACAATGGCGTAGTGGGCTTGATACGGTAGTCAGTGCGCAGCAGTCTTTGTAGTGCAATCATCGCAAGGCGAGCATCGTTGTTGGCTTTGACAGCTTCGCTTTTGGCATCTGCCAGCGCCGACTGTGCCTCTAGTCTATCGACATGAGAGATAAAGCCTTCTTCATACAAGCGCTCGGCCATATGGTCGGTCTGTTTTAACGTATCATAAGCATCGTCGCGCAAATAGGCGGCAATGATGGCAAGCTGCGCTTTAAAATACCGCTCGATTAATGTGTTATATAGTGCGTTTTTATCCAGTATGCTGTCTGCGAGTGCTTCTTGGGTACGGGCGCGGGAGGCTCCCGTTAGAGCTGCGGTGCGTCCGGCGGTATAGATGGGCCACGCCACGCCTAGGCCAGCGCTGGTCGTCTCGCCTGAGCGCTTAAAATTATAAGAGTCCGGCAGGCGTTCGCCGACGAGCTCACCGAAGTTTGGCAAATCTGGGACAGGCGGCGGGACAATGCCATCGACGCTGTTATTAATTTCATTGACAATGCCGCTTCTGAGTGAAGACAAATCGATATCCTCATCGAGGTGGTAGGCACTGGCTGAAACGCGCGCAAACACCAGTGGGTTGTCTAAGGTTTTGAGAGCGTCGGTTTGGTATTCACTGGCGGCGATGGCTGCATCATTGGCCGCGATTTTGGGTGAGACTTGCAATAAGATATCTTGTGCTTCCTCAAGGCTCAAAAAACTAGACACATCCAGCGCATAGCTGTTGTCCACTGTCTTGTGCGTGATGGGGTCGATAAGCGTACTTAAGGGCTTTGTGGCACGCTTATGGTCATGACTCATCGCACTGTGTGCGATGCGGATGTCGTCGGTTGCCTGAATACGTGCCGCGCTATCCTCTGCCTCAACGATTTGCGTGATGGTTGGTATCTCATTTTGAAAGCCGGCGTGGCTAGGCGCTGCCGTGGGGTCTACACGAGTGTCTGTGTTTGCATGGGTAACTATCGATGCACTCATTAGAGTCACCGTCATCATAGCAATAGAGAGAGCCGATAAAGCAAATTTCATAAGTCACATAAGCCGTTAATGAGAGTGCAAGGTATGATTCAAGACCATCAGACCTATAAAAAAGTACACTGGTATACAGGTTGCTACGGGTATGATTGCGTATCGCAAGTCGGCAGCAGATAGCATTGTACATTTATTATAGACTATTCATCCAAAGCAAATAAGTGAGGATGTGCCCTATTATGAACATACTGTAGAGCCTCAATCGTGACGGGTCAATGCTCAGTATTTTGACTTTTTCTATTGTGTATTAAATAGCGCTATGATAGACAATCAGCTACAGTAAATAAATAGACATCAAACCGCGCAAAAGATGGCTATACATATGGCAAGCAGTGCCGGCAAAATACCGCGCTATAATCAGTATCATAAGCCTAACATCAAAAATAGAAGACTTAGCGTTATATAGGACATATAGTCAGTTGAACATGAAACTGTTATATAAATTTAAACGCGCTACTGGTATAAACTTTACTTGCGTGCTGCGTTCCCAGAGGCTGCGCAACCTACGTTTAAAAATAGCATCCCAGTAGCGCTATGCGCTTTTTAGAGTACATTGACTATACTCAGAATAGGACAGACTCAGGACATATTGTAAACTGAGCTGACGATTATTTAGCATATCAGCAAAAAAGGGGCAGGTAATGGCAGGATATATATTGGCCTTGGACCAAGGCACGACATCGAGCCGAGCGATACTCTACGACGATCACGCCCGCCCCATTAAGATGGCGCAGCAACCGACGACCTTGCAGACACCTAAGGCAGGTTTTGTAGAGCAAGATGCCCAGCAAATTTGGCAGACGCAGATTAGCTGTGCGCACGATGTGATCAACCTCGCAGGCCTGCTGGCCACCGATGTCAGTAGCATTGCCATCACCAACCAGCGTGAATCTATTGTGATGTGGGACAAACAAACCGGCAAGCCATTAGCGCCAGCGATTATTTGGCAAGACAGGCGTACGGCCAGCTATTGCAAAACTCTGGCCGCTGAACCTGCAAGTCGCGGCGCGTCTGACAGCGGTGCACGGAGCAAAAGCGCATTGAGCAAAGTTGCGGTTAGCGACACGGGTCTCAATAGCAGCGCGCAGCATGGCATGGCAGAAGAGGTGCAGCGTCTGACAGGCCTGCGCCTCGATCCATATTTTAGTGCCAGCAAAATCGCTTGGCTGCTCGAAAACAACCCTAAGCTGAGCGTGCGCGCCAGTAGAGGTGAGATAGCGGTGGGCACCATCGATAGCTGGTTGATATACAAACTGACTGGTGGCGCGCATGTCATCGATGTGACCAATGCATCTCGGACGTTATTGTTTGATATTCATAAGCTGGCATGGTCAGAGGTGCTTTGTGCCCGTTTTTCGATACCCATGAGCATCCTACCCACCGTTTTGCCGTCTGACGGAGATTTTGGCAAAACCAAAAAAGGCCTATTTGCCAAGCAAATACCTATTCAGTCGGTATTGGGCGATCAGCAAGCGGCGCTCTTTGGCCAAGGCTGTCTGGACGCGGGTATGGCCAAAAACACCTATGGGACTGGGTGCTTTATGCTGATGAACATAGGCAAACAACCAAAAATCAGCGAACATAAACTGCTGACCACCATCGCATGGCAGCGAAAAACCAGCCCAACGCGCCCAGATAACTTATCATTTGACCAAATCGTTCAGTCAGGTATGCGCCTATTACAGCCACCAAAAAAAGAAGTGACCTATGCCTTGGAAGGTAGTGTGTTTATGGCAGGTGCCATTATCCAGTGGCTACGAGATAATTTGGGTATGATTAAGACAAGTGGTGAAGTGGAGGATTTGGCACGGCAAGTAGACAGTAGTGAAGAGGTGGTACTATTGCCAGCTTTTACAGGACTTGGCGCGCCTTATTGGCGCTCTGATATCAGCGCCAGTATCACTGGGATGAGCCGCGGCACTACGAAGGCGCATATTGCTCGTGCAGCGCTAGAAGCGGTCGCTTATCAAACCTATGATGTGCTGATTGCAATGCAAAAAGATAGCCCCCATCCGCTTACAGAGCTCAGGGTAGATGGCGGCGCGGCCAATAATGATTTGCTGATGCAGTTTCAGGCAGATCTACTGGATGTGCCAGTGCTGCGTCCTAGGGATACAGAAATCACCGCAAAAGGTGCAGCAATGCTCGCGGGTCTAAAAACAGGGCTGTATGATGACACCACGATGCAAGCGTCTTGGCAAGTAGAGCGTATATTTGAGCCGAGCATGTCGGCAGATATGCGTGAGCAGCATCTGAGTAAATGGCAGCAAGCCATCAAACGATCCTTAATGCCGCTATAAAACAACGCGATAAATAGGGCGTGTTGAATATTCGCAAATAGGCACTGCTGATTGCTAAAATTGTTCCAGACAAGGCACAAAGCGACGATAATGCAGATGCCTTAGCGAGATTTGTAACGCAGTATGGGGCAATTTTAGCATCAGCCCGCAGGGACAGGACTCTTTTTTGCCGCTTCATCGTTAAAAATAAGCGCTTAGAATGACTAAACTTATTATTTTTAACATCGAATCGCCTAAAAAATAGTCGCTGTCAGTGCCATGGTCGAATGTTCAACACGCCCTAATGATATAGAAAAATAAGAAGACGATAAAATCAATAAAGGAGTATTACTGAAAACCTGAAACGGCCGTACACGACCGTGAGAAAGATACAGGCTGTAACGTAAGGCAATCTGAAGTGGGACAGAGTTTACATAACGCGTCTATCGAAGCTTATCCATAAATTCCTATACTTTAATGGTATTCACAAGTCCGCAAGCTTGGCGGTCTGAGTAGTTAAAATATAACAAATAATGAATGTAAGGATAATATTATGAGTAACCATGACGGTATCGATCGCAGTGAAGTAAAACACATGTCAAAAGAGTCTAAAAAAGACCTAAACGCAGACATCATCACCGGTGAGCCAGGATCGCATCCTATTGGCACAGGTATTGGCGGCGTTGGCGGTGCAGCAGCGGGCGCGGCTATTGGTACAATGGCAGGGCCGCTAGGGACACTAATTGGCGGCGCGATTGGCGCAGTCGTCGGTGGCGGCGCCGGTCATGCAGCTGCAGAAGCGATTGATCCGACGCGTGAAGAAGCATACTGGCGCGCTGAGTATGCCAATGCAGACTACTATCGTGAAGGTCTAGATTTTGATCGTGATTTACACCCAGCATATGCAGTAGGCTACGCCAATCGTGCGCGCTATCCAGCTGATGCGCGTTTTGAAGACCACGAAGCTGACTTAGAGCGCTCATGGCACGAAGTAAAAGGCGAGTCTCGCCTAGAGTGGAATGATGCTCGCCGAGCTTCACGCGATGCATGGAACCGTGTTTCTTAATTGGCTTCTTTATAAGGCCCTAAAAATCTTATGAAAACTCATTAGAAATATAAATAAAAAAGCGTAACAGTCTAACAACTAAGCAGTATTATAAGAGCTTACTATGACGTTACAGCAGAGATTTTAATTGTACATTAGTTTCTTTCAATCGCTTTTATTTAGATTATTTATGTTATTTTGAGGCTTCCGAAGGCATCTTTGGAAGCTTTTTTTATGAAAAAAGTTTATTATTTATGGGTGTTAATGAATATATCAGACATTATAAAAATAATAGGGAATATATGAATAATAAGGCTGATAATCATCAATTTTATATCGCGACCGCAAACTTATTGAACTTTGCAAATCCCAACCGCATTTATTATGACAATGCCCCTGCTTATAATGATACTGAATACAATCATAAGCTACGCGGTATCAGCGAATTGTTGGCGAAGGCTCATGCCGATATCATCGCTGTACAAGAAGTTTGGGATAGTGCCGCTTTAGTAGCGCTGGCGGCGTCTTTGGGTTTTGAGGCAAAGCACGTCATCGCACCGCTGGCAAGCAATGATGCGGCCAGCCCGTATACCCAAGGGCAGGGTGCCCAAAAGACACCAGCAGTAGGCATGATCAGCCGTTTTGAGCCGTTAGAGGTCAGTTTGTTACAGGAGGTGGCACCGAAGGCAGTGCTTGATGTCCCTGATGTGGGACTCTATCAGCGCTTTAATCGGCCGCCGCTGATGGTGCGCGTTGATGCTTATGGTCAGCCAATCACCATCGTCACCGCGCATCTAAAAAGCAAACGTGCTTTTTTCTTGCGTGATGAGGCCGGCAACTTGCTAGAAGATATGGATGACCCTAATATCAGGGTCCGTGCCAAGCTACGAAGTCTTTGTATGCGTGCGGCCGAGGCGGCTTCGATTCGTATGTCTATCATTGAGCGTTTGCAGAATACCCGTGAGCCGCTGATTTTGTTGGGTGACATGAATGATGTGACGAATAGCGTCACCACGCAGCTGATGACGGAGACGGGCGAGGTCAATTATGATAAAAGCATGCGCGATGTTGCACTATTTGATGCTGCCCGTATTCAAGCGCGTTATGGCTGGATGAAAGATGTGGCTTATACTCATATTTACCAAGGTATGCCAGAGGTCATCGATCAATTATTTGTGTCAGAAGAGTTCTTACCTGATAGCAAGTTTTCGCTCGGTCAGGTAGAGCGGGTGGACTATTTTAATGATCATTTAAAATGGGATTATGCAGATAGGGTCATCGATCATGGTATTATAAGAGCGAAAATCAAACTAAATAATTAGCAGTATCATACAGTTATATCGACATTGTTATGTTGTTGACTCATATATTATTTTTAACCCACTAAACTGCCTTGCTTGATAGTATACAAGCGTTTATGATGCCTCCTTATTGAAAGGGGTGGCGATGATAGCAATGAATTATTGTTAGTCAATCATCGTTGTTTTTTATTTAAGACCAAACTTTCAATAAAGACCGTATTTATAAAATAGGGCGTAACATTAAGAGACTTACAATGAGCGAAAATAAAGACGAAAAGATTGAAGACGTATTGGTAGATTCGGAGCTGGCAAAAAAGCTGGTGCCAAATAAGTTTAAGTTTACCAGTCAGCAGGGTCGTGCACGCCGTCAAAAGCTATTGGCTGGTGCCAAAAAGCTAAGCGAAACCCATGCTATTAACGATATTACCCTTGCAGCGGTGTGCGAAGAGGCAGGTATTCCGCGCGCATCTGCTTATCATTTCTTCCCTAATATCGAAGCGATATTTTTAGCGTTGCGTTTTTTGAACGCCATCGAGATATTAGAGATGGTAGAGACGGTCGATATCGGCAATTACGACAGATGGCAGGGGTATTTGACCGCGTTGATCGATAAGTGTGTGACAATCTTTCATAATGATGAAACCAAAGCCAAGCTGATCTATGATACCAATACTCCAGACTTTGAAGGAGACAGTTTCGGTGAAGATATCGATCATCAAATCATAGACTTGGTGTATAAGCGCTTATCAGAGCGCTATGAGATGCCGAATTTTGATGATATTCAAGACACGTTATTGATTGCTTATAGCATCGTCAATGCGATCTTTACTTTGTCTTATCGTCGTCATCAAAGCATCACCAGTGACTATATTCAAGAAGCAAATACGGCATTTATCGCTTATTTGCGCTGTTATTTGCCAGAAAAGCTACCGCGTAAAAACCGTTAGTTGACAGTATGCTACTGGTTGAATAGCAACGAAAAAGCCGACATGCTCACTGCATAGTCGGTTTTTTTATGTCTGTACTTATGCTTGGTGCTTGGTGCTTAGTTAGCAGGGTAGGTGGCTTAGATAGGAGAGAGCGCTTGCCCATGACATGTGTCTTCTCCTGAGTCAAGAGGGGCGTACGTCTCATAATAGCGAACGATACGCGCTTGCAGGGCAACATTGGTCTGTGAGTCGTGAGCATTGACGTAGGCTTGGCGTGCTTGCTCAAGCCAGCGATCGGCCATGCGAAAATGAATCCCTGACTCTCGCCAGCCGCGCGCGCATTGATTGGTGGCCGCCCAAATCAGAGCCACTTCGCTAAACGCCACCTCACGCGGGGCAACAGCGATGCCGTCACTGTCTTTGAAGGCGCTTATAGTTGCCCATAGGTCTGGTCGCATCAAGGCAGACATCGCAGGGATGTCTTGATACAGGCTGATATCTTTTTCTGTGCCATTCTTTAATGATTGCAGTATGGACTCTGCCGTTTGGGCAGCGTAGGCACCAGCGGTAGAGCGGCTATTGATACTGTCCTGATGAATGGCGTAATTCAGCCATGCTTGCGCTTTATAGGCCCAGTAGCGCTGGCGTGCTGTCTTATCCGCTTGCTGATAGGGTTTTACCTGTGTGAGCATACAGCTCAACGCCTGCTGCTGAGTACTTTGGTATTGATAAGAAGGGATGTGACTTTCTAAATTGCTATGGCAGTAGTCATTACTTATCAGTGTGTTGGTTTTGACACGGTCGCTTGCTGCCAATGCTGATGAAGCAGACGTGAGTAGCAATACTGCGGACAGTGCCGTATAAAAAGAGCGTTTATAGGTAGCTACTGTGCTGGCAGACTTCGACATATTACAACCCTTGTATTCAGGCAATCGGTTTTATTTTTTAAGTATTTGTCAATATCAGGACATACCCTAATCACTATATCAAACGTTTATCAGTATATATAAGCCAACTGAAAAATATCAGTACAGTAATAAAAAAATTGCCGCAGCTCAGAGCGACGACAATTTTGTCAGATTATAGCGTCGCGTTGCTCAGCAAACGCTTATTTTTACGTGGGTCTTCGCGTTTGAATAAATCCTCATCAAACTTAAAGCGTAATCTGAAGTATGCGCCTTCTTGCGTACTGTCGTCATAAGCGATGTCGTCATCTTCAAAGCCCATAAAGTTATAACCAAGTGATAACCAGAGGTTAGTCATCGGGCTGTAGCCGACTTCTGCCCCAAGCATATATGACATATCATCCGCTTGCTTGTTCCAGTAAGTACCAGCTTGTAGACCTATATCCCAGCGCTCGCTGACGTCATATAAACCGCGTGCATAGACGGCATGCGCGGTATTTTCGCTGACGATATCATCAGCGTCGTATTGGGTATATTTGCCCGCATAGCGACCAGAGAGAGTGAGCGCGCGCGTTGGATGGTAGTTGCCGCTCCACGACCATATCGTTGTATCTTTTTGATATTGGTCAGTGCCAGTAGCATTGTCGTCTAAGCGGTACTCAAGTTTTGCCAGCATGTCTAGCTGATTGCTATCATAGTCGCGATAGGCAGCGCCTAACTGAAAACGGTTGATGGTGCGATGGCCATCATCATAGTCGACCTGTGAGTAGATGTCCTTGGCAAGTAGGGTAATATCATCGGTATAACGATAGGCGATGCCTGCACTTCCTAATAAGGTGTCGCTGGTTTCGCCCCAACGTTTCTCAAAGCGTCCTGAGGCTTTGTAGTTTTCTTTGGCTAAGTATTCGACCCCAATGCCCGCTGCGGTCGCCGTATTGTCTGTCTCGCCTTCTAGTGATTCGACGCGCTCAAACAAGGTGCTTAGGGTCAGACCTTCTTGCACGTACCATTTGTTTTTGAGACCGATAGCGGCTTCTGCTTCGCGCGCACTGATTGCGTCACGCATACGATATTCGCTATAGACCTTGCCATCCTTCATGTAGGTAGCATCAAAGCCAGCAACAGTACGTTGGCGCTCGTCTGTATCATCAAGGCCATAACTGCCAGATAAGCTATTGATTAAGTCGTGACGCGCATACAAGCGACCGAGGTTACCCAGCGCTGTCTCACCGCCGATGGACGTGGCATTACGAGAGCTGTTTTCGATATCTTGCTCATACTCTGCAAATACCAAGCTATTATTTAGCTTGGGCAGGCGAGAGGTAATACGAGCGCGAGCGGTGGTGCCTTCGATGTCTTTATCCGCATTGCTAACACCATTCAGTGCTGACTGGTTGATAATGTCATCGTTAAATACCGTATCATCAGTGATATCTACCACATCAGTTGCCGCTTGTGTGTTGCGCGAGGCGGCTGTGGCGTCTTGCTTATAGTAACGGACACCAATCTCGCCGACGACATTAGTGCTTAAGCGCTGCTCGATACTGGCAAGCACCCCTTGACGGCTCGCTTCGGTAGTATGGTCTTTGGTGCGTACGCCTTCTAGTTTAAGCGCGGTCTTTTTGTCATTGATGAGATGTGCAACCTCAAAGCCTGACTCTTGACGACCAGCAGTCTGTGGAGAAGCACCAGTGACAAACCCTGTATCGGCATCATGATAATAGGCTTTGGCACGGGTACTTTTCTTGTCGTCATAATCAAGCTCCACTCTGAAAGCGTCGCCTTCGACGTCATTGCCAGTAAGCTCAGTGTTATTGATCTGATTGCTAGGGTCGTAATTGGGATTTTCTGCTTTGTTTTTGGCATATTCAGCGACCAGTTTTAGCTTGTCATTCATCTTGATAACGGTATTAACACTAGCAAGCTGTTCTTTATTAAGCGGATCATCACTATTGACATAGCTGCCGCCGATAGCGACTTTATCCGTGAGCTGATGCTTAACGGCTACGCCGCCAACCAAATAATCGTCACCACCTTCATCCACTTCCACAGTGACGCGCAAGTAGATAGGATTGCCATCGAAGTCTTGGCTAGCGATAGGCGCTTTAAGATATAGACTGCGGCTAATTGGATCAATCTCGTAATCTGCGAAACGGGTGAGCGTCTCACGGTTGACGATTAAGCCAGGGTTATTACGGTCGCGAGTAATCACTTCGATAGTTTCCGAGTTCTCTAACACGGCATCAAAGTCTTCGCCAAGTGGGTAGGGGCCTGAGATACCAAGACCACGTGTTTCATTGACGCGTTGTGAGGTGCTGGTTTCAGCAGCAAAGGCAGTCACACGCGTATTATCATCTTCATACTGGGCTTTCAGACCCGTCAAAGTACGGTTGTACTGACCAAGCTTGATGCCTTCATCATTATCGATTTGAGTTTTTAGATCGCCGTACATGGCGAACGAGCGGCCCTTATCAACGCGCACATAGAGCTTGCTGGTTGACTGCGCGTCAAAACCTTTGGCTGAAGAGTCGCCGTAGACCGGATAGTACTCACCAGGCTCGATATCACGGAACAGGCGCTCGCCTTTTTTATCGCTGTCATAAGCGAGCGTTAATAGATAATCACCGCGTACTTTGCCTTTTAGGAACATAGCGGCGCGGCCTGAAGCGGCATAATCGTCATTACCTGATATCTCATGAAGCTCTTCTTCAAAAGCGCCTTGAGCGTCAGTGATTTGACCGCCATCAAAGTCTTTAAGCGAGATCGCACCTTCGACAATACCGACCGCGATCAGCGGACGTAGCTGCGCGGTAAACTGTAGCGGAATCACTTGTTTTCTGCTACCGGTATCGATGACCAGCTCGCCTTTACCCGGTACGCTTGGCGCGGTGACGGGTATCAGTAGCTCACCACCATTGACGGTAATCTGGGTGCCTGCCGCTTCTTTACTATTATCTTTGAGGTTGATACGGCCGATATTGGTATCGATAGTAATTGGCGTAGAGGCGACATAGGGACGATCATCACGATCCTTTAGGCTGATGACGATTTGATATTCGCTGACCCCATCTGCAGGTACAAGGCTGTCTTGAGTACGATAGTCAATCGCTTGCAAGCTATCTGGCGTCAAGACGTTGATCGTCTGCTCAGAGATGACTTTGCCATTGACGTCAGTTGCCACGCCGCGCAAGGTGTTGCTGCCGCGCTTCAAATCAACTGCGTAATAGTCAAAAGCGGTTACTTTTTGCTTTTCTTGCTCGGCGGTTTTACCGATTTGCTGCTCTGATACGGCTTTGCCATTAGCATAAAGGGTAAAGCTGCTGCCTAGTGGCGCTTGCACTTGTACCATTTGCTTATAGCTGCTGAGCTGCTGGCCTTCGCTTAGATTAATAAAGGCAATATCGTTATTAGCAACCTCTTTTAGAAACTCTTCGAGTACTTTTTCTTTCGGTTGAGTGATAGTATTGACTTTTAGGTCGATACGTTCGTTAGCTGGACTGACCATCTCATTGACGATAGCTGAATCACATTGGATACTTTGCTCTAGCACATCATTAGACTTACAACCACTGGCATCGACGTTGTCATCGTAATCGCGATCGTAGATAGGCTCTAGATCTAGCTTGCTCTTAATCGCTTGCTCAAGCGCGTTATTTTTTGCGCTGATAGACTTACTACGAGCGATGAGCTCTTCGTTTAGACGCTCAGTGCTATCACCCATACTGCCGACGATACCGAAATCGGCACGGTGCAGCTCGCCATATTTCAAATCGACGAAACGGCTACCGGCATCAGCAGTATTACGGTTGCTTTGAATCACTAGTTCTGTAGCGTTTGGAATAGTGGTGCGATCGACTTTTAACACGTGCGTCTTAGCGCTGACACCATAGAAGTTATACTTACCTTCAGGATCGGTGACGATGAAGTTGCCGTTTTCCATATAAATACGCACGCCAGCTACGCCAAGCTCGCCGTCTTCTTTTTGCTGAATACCATCACGGTTGATATCGTGATAGACCTTACCGATGATGATGCCGTCCGTATTCATGACACCGCGGCTGACCTCGATAGGCCATTGCGCTTCAAGCGATGCTATAGGCTCATCATTCTCATCGCGACCAACCGCTGTGGCACGGTTGATACCGTCGCCGCCTAGTGCTGATGAGCCGATAAGCACTCGATAGGTTATGTTCTTGGTGTCGCCTGCGTTCAAATCACCCAAACCTAAAACTTGATATTTGCCATTAGCTTTAAATTGGTTCGTTTGTGCTTGGTTGATAGTAACGTCATTAGACACCTGGCCTTCCGTGATACGAACACTATTTGGCACAATATCAAAACCACGTGGAAGCGCATCCTTTAATGAGACATCATAGGCAGTAGACTTACCATCATTTTTTACACTGATAGTGTAGTTAACATAATCACCAAGTTCAGCTGTTTTTACTTGACTTTCTTTGGTGACTTTTAGTTTTGGCGTCTCGTCAACAATATTAATATTATTGGTAATATTATCAGTAACCGTGTTCAAATCTGTAGTGCTCGGCAAATCATCTATTCCAAGACCTACCGTCGGGGCGATACAGGCCTCCAACTTGACACCTAATATATCACCGTCCAGGGTTTGAATAATATTATCATTTATAGCATTTGCATTATTAGCTGTGGGTACCTCTAAGCGGTATTTCCCGGTATTACTACCTGTTTCCAATGCTTTTAAAGAGTAAGTATCACCAGTCTTAGGTGAGTTAATGGTGACCCAAATCTGATCTTGTTTGTCATCCTGCACATTACATTGAGCATAACCAGCTTGAATATAGATGTTTTGATCAACTTGAGACTTTTTCTTGAAGTCATCAAAGGCGCTATTCATAAAGTCGATACGCGGTTCAACGATTATCACGCTATCAGTAGCGGTAGCGGCTTTTACTGATGGATCTTCTACAATAGTAGCGCCAAGCTGGATATTGGAGGTATCACTATCTTGAGCTTCTGCACTTGTTAATGCTTGAATAATAAGCTGAATGCTCTCTTCTTGATTTAATTTGATTTGCGCTGTTAGGTTCTTGAGAAGGATTTCGCGATCGCCTTCATCGATGATGCCATTGCTATTTAAGTCTTGATAGACTTTTAGGTTGGATAGAGTTTCTTCAGGAGCCATCGTCAGCTCAAAATTTGCTTCATCGGTACTGGTGTTTTCAAGTACATTGACCCAATTAACTATCGTGCCTGGAGAGACAGTCTTTGGTAAAGGTTCTGAGAGTGTCAGACCATAGATGATAGGCGTAGAAGACTTTACTTGTACGGTGTTTGAAGTAGCAGTTAAAGTGTTGCCCGTTTGACTGCCTAAATTAAAGCTCACTTTTGCAGTGTTGTTAATAATTTGCACAGCAGGTGCTGCTGCAGCCATATTCGATTGCATAAGCAACATGGCCAATGTCAGCGTAGAGATCTTCGCTGTACATCCTGCTGTACGTTTGAACGCTGTCATAGTAGGCTTAGTCATAAGTTGCTTATCCAATAAAACATAAATGATGGACTAAATGGTATTCCTCTAACTTAACCAAGATAAATAGCGTTAAGTTAGAGGATGTCTATAAGCGTCAAGTGACACTTATAGAGTTTATAGTGTGTTAATTATTACTCATTAATATCTACAGAGAACTGCAAAGTTGCTGTATCAGTCGGCGTCAGCGTACCAACAGTGGTTGTTATGATCGTGCCATTACTACTGGCAGCTGAAGATATCGATGAGTTGCTGCTGCTGACACTTGAGGTGGCGTCACCATTGTAAGTAGCACCTGCTGAGAACTCAGAGATAGCATCAGAGATAATTAAGTTAGTAACATTAAGATTGCTAAAGGTATTATCAGCAGTAATTCTATAGACGATACAGTCTTCAGGCGTACCGCCATCAATATCTTGATCAGTAAATGGACCACTTACCGTACCTGTACAACCGACGTCTAGATACTGAGTTTTGATTAACTCAACGCCTTCGATAGTGGTCGTGTTGGTGACTGAATCAGAAGCAGGCGCGTCAGTACCGCCTGGAGTCAGTGTCACCACGTTATCTTCAGAGTAACCGATATCGTTTGTATTGCTACCGATAGGACCTTCAGACTGGCCATTAGATTGGACGGTATAGCGAATATTAAGCGACTCAGTCGGTGCGATAGTCACCGATTCAGGGAGCTTATACTCACCATTTTCAGCATTAACCACTTCTAAGGGCTGCTCAGCACCACTGGCATCAACGTAGACAGGATTGGTCACATTAAGTGCATTACCATCAGGGTCAGTGATGGTGATATTAATAGGACGGTCTGTACCGCCTTCAGTAGCATTACCGCCATTGGTAATGGTCTGAGTGTAAGTGACCTCATCGCCTCTCACCGCGATCTCTTTTGCATCATTGTCTTCAATAGTCAACTGACGATCAGTGAAGTTGATAGTAGATGAGGTGTCTTCACCATCTGTGTTCGGACCATCGTCCGGTACTTTTGGCGCATCAGTCGTATCATCAGTACTATCAGAGATGTCAAAGTCACCATCAGGGTTTGGTGTGGTGTCATCATAATTATCATAGAGCGTTAAGTCATTAGTCGCGCTACCCGCTTCGCTAAGCGTGTCTTTATCGACACTGACTTGGAACTCGACAGTCAAGCTTTCACCCACTTTTAGCTCAGGTAGAGTACCTTGTAGTACCTGACGACCTGCGACTGTAGTAACGGTATACTGGTTTGACGGTACTGTCTGACCACCAACAGTTACTGTGTTGTCAATCAGCGTCATGCCTTCGGGCAGTACATCTCTAAAGACCACGTTAGTGGCATCAGCACTATAGTCTGTCCTGACGTTTTCGACATTTAGACTATAAGTGATGTCAGTATTGGCAGCATTTAAATTTAAGCTGTCACAGGTGTTACTCCCTTGACAGGCAGCTGTCTTAGTAATAGCAAATACTGGCAGTTTGACCAGCGTTTGGTTTTCGTTGATTAAGGTAGCATTACCACCTGCAGTGGTGATAAATGAGCTGGTTGCCTCTAGAGTACCGACGCCAGTATCGCCGCCATCAGCAGTGGCAGGCGTAGTGGTTGAATAACTAAGAGCGGCTTCAACACCAGGCGGTAACTGAATCGTACTACCGCTTGAAATTGTGCCGCTTTCAGCTTGTCCTAATGCGGTCAAAGCGTTTTGCTGCTCTGTACTAAGAGGATCACCGCCTACAGCGCGAAGGGTATAAGTAATATCGCTATTATTATTGAGCGGGTAGTCTTGATCATCAGTTACAATACCAGCGTTGTTGTTATCGGTGATATTTAGAGTATAAGTGTCATTGACGTTACCGTTGTTTTGTAAGGTATGCTCAAAAACGCTCGTGCCTTCTGGTGTGGCAGTAACGTCTTCGTTCTTATCGTCATCAATAGTGCCGTCAGCAGCGGTATCATTGAGTGTTGCAATAAGCGAGAAGTTTGCCGTTTCAGTGATATTGACCGTCACTTTATTAGACTGTACTTTAGGCTGTTCGACATTATTGACCGTATATATGGCAGTTGCTTGGTTATTAATCGGTTGTGCGCCAGTACTGACGGGACCTGAGTTTGTAGCTGCCATAGCGCCAGTCGACACACCCATAAGCGCGGCGACACCGACAGCAAGCAAGCTATAATTAAAAGTATTCGATTTCATGCGGTAAATCTCCTAGGGTTTAAAGCAAAGTGTTGAGCGAGAGTTATTCAACGATAGCGTTGAGTGCTACAGCGGCAGATTTCTTGGCTGGCAATAATTTAATATTCCAGCGTAGAGTGCGGTATTCAGAATATGGAATCTTGACCATCTTGCCATCGACTTTACGCATCAGCGGCATATCAGCGTAGTTCTTGCCATCGATACTGGCTTGAGCACTAGCGGGTGATACTTCGCCAGTAAAGGTCATGTTTGCTGGAATGGGTAGGGTCACTGCTAGATCGTTGATGCTTTGATTGATGGTATTGGTATAAGTCGCTTTATATTGAATAACAGTACCTTTTGGCGCTGTTCTCACGGGTAAGTAACTGACTTCGCCTTCTGCGTTTTTAATTACTTTATTAGCAGTCAGTTCCATTTTTAGAGCGTCGTCAGCATGAGCAGTACCTAGCAAACAAGCAGAGGCAAAAGTTGCTAGCATGACATTATGTAATAGGTTAAAACGTTTCATATAAAATCCTTTCTTAGAACATGACTATCAGTAAAAAGCGAACGTCGTATATCATGATGGAGGAGCTAGTAATCTAATATCATTCATCGTTTTAAAAGGCATCTATCTCCCTTTTTTCTATTTTCACGTAATTAATACAATTAATCATCACAAAAATGACAACTGGCATTTTGGAGGATATAAACGGTAAAAACCCTGTCTGGTTAGACAGGGCTTTTTTGTATTAGAAAAGGAAATAGTAAGAATCTAGAGTTGCAATAGATAATAGCTACTGAGTGTTCGCTGTAGTGCCATATTTGGTATTAAAATAAAAGTTACGGTTTGATCTGGCGTTTAGGGTAAAGGGATTGGTTATTACTGTACCGTTATTACCGATAGCCACACTATTAGAAGCATAGTCGGTTGTACTGGCTACTGGATTGGCTAAGGTTGAGGTAACCGCTGCGCCATCACTTTTGCTTTGCAGTTTATCCTGCATCACAAAGTTTGTGATGGGGAGATTAGCGCGATTAGTGGCGGTAATGCGATAAGCAATACACTGACCAGGGGTAAGGGCATTTCCATTATTAGCACTTTCGCTAAAGCCCTTTCTAAGGTCTGTTTCACCTACACGATTGAGAGCAGGATCAGTATAAGGGATGGTAGAAGGACAGTTATTAACGTACTGAGCTTTTCTAAGTACTAATGCTGCGTTTTCGGTAATGACGCGACCAAAGTTTCTGTTGGGATAATGATAAGTGGTAGTGGTAAACCCAGTATTGATATTGTCTGTCGTGGTTCGGATAGGGTAAGAGTTGCCTGTTCTACTCTCAACTAGGCAAAGATTTGTATTACTACCTAAAGTGGTTTTAGGAATACTAATCTGATAAGCACCAGTCGGTGCCCCAGGTTTGATAACTGATTGGGTTGGATAAGTCGTTCCGTTTGCACAATTTGTCAACCTTACCGTACTTCCGCTAATACCTGATTCTAATGGCGTATCGAACAGACCGTTAAAGTAGCTAGGGTTGTTAGCATAAGGACTACTGTTACTGGTGATATCTGCATTGTCAGCATCTGCTTGCATATTGGTAATACCGCCATTATCGTTGAACACTATACCAGAGAAAATGTATTGAGGAACATAGCAATAGTTATCTACTCTAAAATCAATCTCTTGATTAGTTGGGTTGCGGAAAAAACGTCCTCTATTTGTGTAGCGAATATTAATTGAAGCCACAGGTTGCGAGAACTGTACCGAACCTTGACAGGCAGTTCCAAGGTTTTTAGCACGGCAGTTAACAGAAGTTCTGGTGGTATACAAGCCTTGAGAATAGTCAATATTCGAACCCGTTATCGGCTGCAAATTAGCTTCTATTGTATTATCCGCTTCAGTGACACCAGTGATTTGAACATAATCATTAAAGTTACTACCCCTCCAACTAAATGCATAATCAATGTCAAAAGCACTAATTGCGACGTTTGTTAAATATATGGGTTGCTCAGTTATACTGTTAAGAAACTCTAGCTTAATATCTGTATAATCAGACGGAGTTGGAAATGTGCGTCTGATGTTAATAGCATTTTTATTGTCAGATGTGATCACACCAAAGTTACTTTTCACTGTACTAGTACTAGATTCTTCAGTACTCATTCTTATTTGTAAAGGAATCTTGCCTCCATCGTTACCAGCTACGTTGACATAAGTACCAAAACCAGTAACCAAATTATTATAATCGCCATTAGTTAAAGTACCTTGGGCAGCATCTGCAACCCCATTACAATTAGCTCCAGGGTTTGCTAACAATGCAAACGATGAGGTACTTATCAGTGACAATATCATAAAGCCTATCAAACTCAGTATTTGAGATTGATACTTATTGAATGAAAAAGCATTCGCTATATTTAAGGATTTTTTAGCCTTATACATGTCACTATTCCTAAGAATCAAGGTTGCTCAATTAATATGATGGTTAACCATATTTATACAAATATACTAGTATAGGATACTAATAAGCAATTTGTCATAAATCCAGTATAAAGTTACCAGTGGTCGATTTGGCATGATAAAAAGTAAATTATATTCATAAAATTACACATAAATAAATTACAATATTGTCATTTTTAAAAAAACTAATCATTATTTATTTAAAAAATACATCTCATGTCGCCATTTTTTTATCGCTATAAACAACTTTCCCATAAGCGCCTATAATGGAGAGTTATTATCATTTGATGATCGAATATAGCAGTCGATACATCTCTTAAAGTACGCCAGAACCACTCCGATAAATTTAACAAGGAAGTCCTTGAGTAAACCATTTCCACACGCCAGTATGCAGTAATACTTTGATTTAATAATACCCTGCCACCGAGTAGGGGTGACCGATAGAAAAGGATCCATAACGATGAACTATTATAAGGATGCTGACAGCACCGAAACCCAAGAATGGCTTGAAGCCTTTGAGTCTGTGATCAAACATGCAGACAAAGATCGCGCGCAGTTTTTACTAAAAGCCTTATACAATATGGCGGTGCAAGAAGGCCTGCCATTCAACCGCCTTGATACTGCTTATATCAATACCATCGCAGTCGAGGACGAGCCGATGTATCCTGGCGACTTGACCATTGAGCGTAAGATCCGTGCGCTGATTCGCTACAACGCGCTGGCGATGGTGATGCGTGCCAACAAAAACGATGATGATCTAGGTGGCCATTTGGCGACATTTGCCTCTAGTGCCACGCTGTATGAGACAGGCTTTAACCATTTTTTTCGAGCCGCAAGTGATCATTTCGGTGGTGACATGGTTTATTATCAAGGTCACTCCGCGCCAGGTATCTATGCCCGTTCTTATTTAGAAGGCCGCTTGAGTGAAGACCAGTTGGATAATTTTCGCCGTGAGGTCGGTGGTAAAGGCTTATCAAGTTATCCGCATCCCTATCTGATGCCGGACTATTGGCAGTTCCCAACGGTCTCTATGGGACTTGGCCCGATCATGTCGATTTATCACGCGCACGTCCATCGCTATATGGAAAACCGTGGCTTGCTCGAAAAAGAAGGCCGTAAAATTTGGACTTTCTTAGGTGATGGCGAGACAGATGAGCCGGAGAGCTTGGGTGCCATCTCGCTTGCTGGCCGCGAAAAACTAGACAACCTAATTTGGGTCATCAACTGTAACTTGCAGCGCCTCGATGGCCCTGTGCGTGGTAATGGCAAGATTATTCAAGAGCTAGAGTCGGTATTTCGTGGTGCAGGCTGGCGCGTGATTAAAGTCATCTGGGGTGGTAACTGGGATACACTGCTTGATAAAGACGTGACAGGTGTGCTCAAGCACCGTATGGAAGAAGTGGTCGATGGTGAGTACCAGCTATATGAGGCACGTACTCCTGAATTTACCCGTAAAGAGTTTTTTGGGAAATACCCAGAGCTTGAAGAGATGGCCAATGAGCTGTCTGACCATGACATCGCGCGTCTAAACCGTGGTGGTCATGACCCAATGAAGGTCTATGCTGCCTTTAGTGAAGCCATGAAGACCAAAGGTCAACCAACAGTTGTCTTGGTCAAAACAGTCAAAGGTTATGGGCTCTCGACGCAAGCGCAAGCGGTGAATAAATCGCACCAAATCAAAAAGCTAGATCATGAGTCATTGAAGTATTTCCGCGATCGTTTTGATTTGCCATTCAATGATGAAGAGCTTGAGACGCTGCCGTTCTATCGCCCAAAAGAAGACTCGCTTGAGATGAAATATCTAAAAGGTCGCCGTGAAGCGTTGGGCGGTCATTTGCCAAACCGTCGTAGTGGTCATATTCCTTTAAATATCCCTGATTTATCGATTTTTGATCGTATCTTAAAAGGCAGTAATGGCAAAGAGCAGTCGACGACCATGGTGTTTGTCCGTCTGTTATCAGCGATGCTAAAAAACAAAGACATTCAAGATCGCGTCGTGCCGATCGTTCCTGATGAAGCGCGTACCTTTGGTCTAGAAGGCATGTTCCGTCAGTTAGGTATTTACTCGGCGTCAGGACAAAAATACACGCCAGAAGATAGTGAAGCGCTGATGGGCTATAAAGAAGCCATCGACGGTCACATGTTGGAAGAAGGCATCAACGAAGCAGGGGCGATGAGTACCTGGATTGCGCTGGCGACCAGCTATTCAGTCAATGCGCTGCCAATGATACCGCTGTATATTTACTATTCTATGTTTGGCTTTCAGCGTGTGGGCGACTTGGCATGGGCGGCAGGCGACTGTCAGGCACAAGGTTTCTTACTTGGTGCGACAGCAGGCCGTACGACGCTCAATGGCGAGGGCTTGCAGCATCAAGATGGCCATTCGCATATTTTGTTTAACACCGTACCGAACTGCGTGAGTTATGACCCTTGCTTTGGTTATGAGCTGGCGGTCATTATGCATGATGGTCTGCGCCGGATGTATGGCGAGGGTGAGCGCGTCTATTACTACTTAACGCTGATGAACGAAAACTATGAGCAGCCAGCGATGCCAGAGGGCGTAGAGGAAGGCATCAAGCGCGGGATGTATTTGCTAGAAGACAATGGCTCAAGCCAAGTACAGCTGCTTGGTTCTGGAGTTATCTTACGCGAAGTACAAAAAGCGGCGAAGATTTTAAAAGAAGAGTTTAATATCACCGCAAACGTCTGGAGCGTTACCAGCTTTAATGAGCTGACGCGTGATGGTATGGCATGTGATGACTACAATCGCTTGCACCCAATGGATGAAGAAAAAGTGCCATGGGTCACAGAGCAATTGGCACCGCATAAAGGGGTGGTGGTCGCGGCAACAGACTATATGCGTAACTACTCAGAGCAGATACGTGGCTGGTTGCCTGATAGCCGTCCTTATACCACATTGGGTACCGATGGTTATGGTCGCTCAGATACCCGCGAAAAACTACGCAGCTTCTTCCATGTAGATGCCGCTCATATCGTGGTGGCGACGCTCAAGCGCTTGGCAGATGAAGGCGAAGTAGAAATGCGCTTGGTCAAAGATGCCATTTCAAGCTTTGAGATTGAGGCCGATCAGCCGCCAGCATGGCAGCAGCAGCCTTATTACGATCATTTCCCAGATGCACCAGCTCCTGACAACATCAACCCAAGCCCTGTGCCTGAGTTTGTCAGTGAAGAGGATGATGAAATTAGTAATGAAGGCCGCGCCGAAGATCAAGCTGACGCGACGCTGCTCAATGACGATGATGTCAAAGAATAATAACGATAAGACGAGGAGATAAACCATGGACATTAAAGCCCCCGATTTGGGTGTCGATAGTGCCGAAGTCAGCGAAATTATGGTCGAAGTTGGCGATGTCATCGAAAAAGACGACAATATCATTTTATTAGAGTCTGACAAGGCATCAGTGGAAGTACCAAGCTCTGCTGCTGGTAAAGTCACCAAAATCAGCGTTGCTGTTGGTGATCAAGTCAGTGAAGGCATGGTGCTCATTGAGCTTGAGAGCGCTGCGGCCGATACACAAGCAGAAGCACCAGCCAGTGAAAAGAGCACTGATGACGCCCGCAATCAAGCGGATGAAAAGGATGCTGGCGCACAGTCTGAGGCCACATCTGAGTCTCAAGCTGCTGATGCTAGTTCGTCAGAGTCCAAACATCCTGCGCCGAGCGCGGGTACAGCCAGTACACACGCATTGCCAGATTTAGGTGTTGAAGAAGCGCAAGTGGCCGAGATCATGGTCAGTGTCGGTGATACCGTCAGTGCCGAGCAATCGATTTTGTTGATTGAGTCGGACAAGGCCTCGGTGGAAGTACCAGCCCCTATCGCTGGTAAGGTCGAAAAAATACTGGTCGAAGCAGGCGATATGGTCGCCAACGGTCAAGATTTTATTGTCATTATTGGTGAGGATGAGACCAGTAGCACGTCTGAAACACAGGGGTCTAGAACAGAAGCTGTGTCAGCCAAAGCAGATAGCGAGGCTGGCAGCAGTGAGCAGCAAGCCAGTGCTAAAAAACAGTCGACCGCTGCGCCAAAACAAAGCGCTCAAGCGACAGGCGCTAGTGCTGCCAGCAAAAGCGGTGGCAAGCTGACAGAAAGTCAGGTGAATGAAAAGCTTGTCGATGTGTATGCAGGTCCTGCTGTACGTAAGCTAGCACGCCAAATGGGTGTAGATATTACTCAAGTGAGTGGCTCAGCGCTCAATGATCGTATCTTAAAAGAAGATGTGTTTGCTCATGTCAAAGAAAGCTTAAGCAAACAAAAAGCGGCGCCGACAAACAGCGCTGGCGCTCAGGCAAGCCTGCCAAACTTACCCGATATGAGTAATACCGAGATTTGGGGAGAGACTGAGACTCAGGATTTAAGCCGCCTACAAAAGGTCTCTATACCGCAGCTTAACTACAATACCTTGCTGCCACAAGTCACACAGTTTGATTTGTCCGATATTACCGAGACTGAAAAACTGCGTGGTGAGCTCAAAGGCGGTATGAAAGCTGAAGGTATTGGCTTTACTATCCTAGCCTTTGTGGTAAAAGCGACGGCTCATGCCTTGACGCAGCACCCACGCTTTAACAGTCATTTGAGCGATGACAATACTCAGATTATCGTACGCAAAAGCGTCAACATGGGTATCGCTGTGGCGACGGATGATGGGCTTATCGTACCCGTTATCAAAAACGTTCAAGACAAAGGTCTTAAGCAGATAGCTATCGAGATAGGCGAGCTGGCAGCAAAGGCGCGTGATAAAAAGCTTGGCGCTAAAGACTTGCAAGGCGCAAGCTTTACGATTTCGAGCCAAGGCAACCTAGGTGGTACCGCCTTTACGCCGTTGGTCAATTGGCCACAAGTGGGTATCTTAGGGGTCTCTGAGGCCAGTATGCAGCCGCGCTGGAACGAAACCAAGCAGACGTTTGAGCCGCGTTTGATGCTGCCGCTGTCGTTGTCTTATGATCACCGAGTGATTAATGGTGCTGATGCAGCAGTGTTTACCCGTTATATCGCCACCTTGTTAGCCGATCCGCGCCGTATCTTGCTGTAGCTCTGACTGGCAGCACTTTTGAGTGCTGTTTGGCTAATAGCGGCTGATAGATTGCATCAAAGGTTATGTATTATAAAAAGACTGTCTGCACGGATGGTCTTTTTTTATGGGCTTATGAGATAAAGTGCGCCAATATTATAGTGGATCGATTATAAAAAACTAGAATAAACAGATTGCAGCAAATCACACCAACAAAAAAGCCAGCACATCGGCTGGCTTCTTATCTGGCATACTTTACTTGCTATGATAGATTTATTAGAACTGTTTTACAAACGCAACGCCATATACCCATGGGCTGATATCGACTTCACCTAAGTCACTACCGTTTAGGCTAGCGTCAGTTTTGATGTCCATGTAGCGCGCATCGATACGGAAAGACTCAGTAGGTGCATATGGGATGTCAAGACCGATATGACCAGCAACGCCAACGCTATCGTCTAGCTCTAAATCATTACCGTTACCTAGGTAAACTCTTTCTTTAAAGAAAGTTGTATAGTTCACACCAACACCAACGAAAGGCTTCACATTCATAGGCAAGTTATCGCCGTCAAAGTGATACTGTACAGATAGAGTAGGGGGTAGATGCTGAGTTTTGGCATCAACTTCGTTACCATTTGCATCAGTTAGCGTGATGTCATGATGGAATGGAATGGCTGCTAGTAACTCGATGCCGACGTTATCAGCAACAAAGTATTCGCCACTGATGGTTGGGCGCACATCGCCATCAACATCTACTGATAAGCCATTGTCTAAAGTACCGTTGTCGCTTTTAGGGTCAACATAATGTGCACCAGCGGCCACTGTCCAAGTACCAGCAGGTACGGCAAAGGCGGAAGTCATAGTAAGTGCAGTAGCAGCGGCTAAAACTAGGGATTGTAGTTTCATCGTTTGATTCCTTAACGTAGTAGAGGATTATCAGTCAGCTAATGAGGGATGACAGTAGTGACCAATACATAATATTATGATTATTGATTAATCTGTAACATTATAACGCCATTATAATACAAAACCACTATTTCTGTAAGGTAATAAATGGTTATTCTCAGTATTAAGCCAAGATTTTTGCGTAAAGTTATCGATATCGAGGTATTGTGAACTTTTAAGAGTAAGTTATAGGTAAAGGATAAAGGTTTTATTTTATAAATGGAGGCGCGCCATACTATGCTTGGTTATTGTAGTAACTCTCCTCTGCGTTGTACTAACGCACGGACGATGCAGCTATTAAATGAAGTAGATGGCTGTTGTCCTGAGTGCCATCTGTTTTTGTTGCCTGCCCAAAATATCAGCCACCAGTTAAAGGTCGATGAACGGTTTTTACGATCGGCCATCTTGGCAATTGCCTTTACGCTGCTGATAACTGTCTATATTTACTATAAAAATTTTGTATAATCTGAGGGCACACGCTAGCTGTGGATAACACGCAGCCGCCGATCGACGCCTTTTAAGTCAGCTTTGGCATTATGGTGGTCACGGTGATGTTTTTTGCGGCAATGGCGATTTATTTTATTTATCCACGCGCGGGTTTTACCGCATAAGGTCAGCATGCTATTCCAATCTATCCGGCGCTTACGTTTTTTCGTTTATGATATTTTGCAAAACGATGAGCATGACACTCGGTTTAGCCGTTATGTGGACTACTTCCTGATTTTTTTGATCATGACCAATGTCGCCGCTGTGATTGCCGAGTCTGTAGACAGCTGGTATTACCCTTATCAAGACTATTTTATTTGGTTTGAAAATTTCTCTATCGTTATTTTTTCTATCGAGTATTTGTTGCGTCTGTGGAGTGTGGCCGAAGCCAAACCAGATAATACCACTTGGCGTCAGCGCTGGGAGTGGCTCAAAAGCCCGTCGGCGATGATCGATTTGATTGCAATCGTCCCTGCCTTTTTAAACTTCTTTGTCTCTATTGACTTGCGTTTCTTGCGTATTTTGCGTCTGTTTCGGATTTTGAAACTCACCCGCTACTTTGCCTCTATGCGTATCTTGCTGGTGGTCATTAGTAAAGAAAAAGGCTCGTTTCAAGCGGTTATCTTTATCTTGATTATCATGATTGTCACCGCCTCTAGCGGGATTTATTTGGTCGAAAATCACGCGCAGCCAGATGAGTTTGAGTCGATACCGAAGGCGATGTGGTGGGCGGTGGTGACGCTGACGACCGTCGGCTATGGTGATGTCATACCGATCACCAATGCAGGCAAGATATTGGGTGCCATCATTACCATATTGGGTGTGGGTCTGGCGGCATTGCCAGCTGGTATCTTGGCGACTGGTTTGGCCAATGAGCTGGCCCAGCGCCGCGAGGAGTTAGAGCAGCATTTTCGTGAGCAGCTGATTGACAGTGATTTTGATTTGGTGCAAAACCAGATGATGATTGACAAGATTCGCCGTGAGCTGGGGCTGGACAAGGAGCAGGCGCAAAATATCGTCTTACAAGTACTGCGTGAGCAAGAGCTTGAGCGCCGCGAAAGAGAGGTGGAAAGGCGGCAAAAGAATTACTGCCCGCACTGCGGCGAGCCGTTATAGAGCAGTGCACCACTCAACACTCCCTAGTCTTTTTTATCCGTTTTGTGTTTGAGAGGTTTTTACAGCTTTATTTCCACATATCCATTCTTGCGATTTCATTTTTATGGTCTGATTTTTTGGTTTTCATGGCTGCAGTCAAACGCTGTGGCTGATTTCTCTTTATAGGCTTTTTATAGGCCTTGAGGGATAGGAAGGGCGCGCGCCAGTTCATAGGCGACTTGCTGCGCGGCTGTGGCTAAATCCTCTGCTGCCAGTGGTAAGTTTTGCAAAGTTAGATGCCAGTCATCTACTTCTCGGCGCAAATGAGCGACCCAAAGTGTTTGGCAGTCGCGTGGCAGCTGTTTGAGATTGACTTCAAAACAGCGATTGCCTTCATCATCACTCAGGTGTATCTCGCCTTTCTTGACTCGAGAAAAAGGGTGGCCGTGATAAGAGCTGGCCATCATGGCAATATGGGTGATATGCGCAGGAATTTTGTCTAAATACAGTCTGATCTGCTCTTGATCAAGCGGTGCCAAATACATGGCCTGCTCACCGCGATCTTTGCCATTTAAGCTATCGCCTTGATGGCGTACCGACTCCGCTTTGTCTCGCAGCTGCTTAAACCAAACGATATCGCTGATGGTGCATTTGTCATCGTATAACGCGCACGCGATGTCGATATCTATCGCGCCTTGGTTTTTTTTAAAACGTTTTAGCAGTCCCTTTGGCTCAATTCTGGTAAATTCGTAGTTTAGCGCAAAAAACAAAGTCCCCGCATCTAAGCCTAGTCCTCTTAAGCTGTCGGAAAGTAGTGGCGATGGGGTCGTGGTCGACATAGTATTCCTTTTACAATGGTTCGAGTTGCAATGGTTCGAGGATGTTATCGTGGTTTGAGTCTGTAACGCTTAAGACAAAATAACACCAGTTAATCAGGCTTATTATCAGTGGCGTTATTGGCGCTGTTATCCAAGACGGCTCGATATAGCAGCTCGGGATGAGCATCGAGCAGGCCACTACCAAAGCCGCGTAACCACCAAACCAGCTGTGAGGTTAGGTTGACCGTGGCTTTGATGGTTAGGGTGTCGTCATCATTGACGGTGACGACTTGATCGTCACTAAGCTTACTTTCTGTCAGACTCTTGCCAGCTTGTTTGGTGAATTGTAGCTCAATGGCCGTGTTTTTGCCACGCTCAGGCAGCTCGCCAAACAACGGATGACTAAAGCCCATACTGCCTGCCTCCAAATAGGTATCGAGCTGAAAATCCTCTGGCGTTTGTGCCGGACTCTCTAAAATCTCGACGCTATCAAACCGGTGCAGAGCAAAGGTGCGAATGATGGCTTCTGGGTCATCGGTACGGGTCGCTAGTAAATAGATAATCACGCCGCGCTGAATGATGGCAATGGGGTTTAGCGTATATTCGCTGGCCTCATTTTTGTTGCTACGGGTGTAGCAGGCTTTGACCTGCAATTGATAAAAAAGCGCGTGATACAGATTGTCTTTGCTTTCGAGGTCAATGTGCGGGGCGATTAAGGGCTGGGTGGCAGGCTCAATGCGTACTCGGTCGATCCAAGAGTGCGTGACTTTACTGTTTTTTAGCTGTCGTCTTGCTAAATCAAACCAAGGAAACAGCTCATCTAAAATCACGGGCGGTAATAGCTGGGTGAGGTTGGCCTCTACCATATTAAAAGCCACCGCTTGTGATAGATTCATATGCGGTAGGCTGTGTAGCGGGGCATCGTCACGCCAGCGCCAGCCTTGCGGGTTGGCGTTGTTTTTTTCGATGGGAAAGCGTTTGGACAAGGCGTTTAGGTCGCGCTGTACGGTGCGTAGACTGATGTCAAACCCTGCAAGTTTGAGCTGCTCATAAATGTGCGTCGTTCCCACCCAGCGATTGCGCTGCAGCTGTGAGAGTACTTGCCACTGCCGCGCTGTGGTCGCCGCGCCATGACGATTATTATGATGAGCCTCTGCAGCAGAGGCATCGGTGCTCGTGCGCTGCTCGTCTATTCGCTCATCTGTGTGGGTATGATGTACAGTCATTCAGAGATAACCTTTATGAAGTCGTAAATCAATGTCGCAATCGATATGGATATTTTAATGCTAATATTTTAACGCTGGTATTTTAATGAATCCGTCGCGGGTTATCATGGCAGAAAAGCAGCTTGACGTCTATCTTGACATCTATGTTGTGTCTATCATTGATGCGCAGCGTATGATAAACGACGGTAGCAGGTCGTCAGCCCATGCTCTGATGCCTGTCACCATCAGGGCTGGGAGATATCAGGCGACTCATCAGCTGTCGTGATATCCGCGCTTGAGTCGTCATTACCTTTTTTGCCCTTATCCTCTTGACGTTGACGTCTTTTTTTCTTGTCTTTTTTCTTTTTTGCCTTGCGCTTTTTTTGGCTGGTTTGCTTGGCGTCTTTATCCTCAATATCGTCATCGACGTTTTGGTTTTCGTCCCACAGCAGTAAGCGATTTAATACTTTGCCAAACAACGTGTCTTTACGATAGCGGCCTTTTTTATTCATAGTGTCGACAGGCAGTCCTGTCATCAGTGTCAACGCCTCACTTAAGCTCTGCACCCCATAGATATGAAACTTACCAGCTTCGACTGCAGCGATGATGTCGTCGCGCAGCATCAGCTGCTGGACGTTGGCAACAGGGATGACCACGCCTTGCTGACCTGTCAGTTCTTGCTCGTGGCAAGCATCAAAAAATCCAGCGATTTTAGCGTTGATGCCACCGACAGCTTGTACCTCCCCTAATTGGTTCATGGAGCCAGTAATGGCTAAGGACTGATCGATTGGTACATCCGCTAAGGCTGAGAGCAGCGCGCAGCCTTCGCTGACCGTGGCGCTGTCGCCATCGATCTGCGCGTAGCTTTGCTCAAAAGCAAGTGAGGCACTAAAGTTAAGGGCGTGGTGTTGACTAAACAGCCCCCGCAAATAGCTGGTCATAATCAGCATGCCTTTAGCATGTAGACTACCGCCCAAATCCACATCGCGCTCGATATCGAGGATCTCACCTGCGCCGATGTTGGGTTGAATGACGGCAGTGAGGCGTGCTGGCATGCCAAACTCGCTATCGGCATAGCTGACTACAGTTAGGGCGTTGACTTGCCCGACCGCATGACCTTGGGTTTGAATGAGCTGCTGGCCGTTTTTTAGCTCATCCCAATATAAGTCGCGCAGATACCCTGAGCGCTCGTCCATATCGTCAATGGCTTGCATGACGTGATGGGCATCAACGATATGCTGGCCACCTAAGCGCGCATGGCGATCAGACTCGTGCAGCAGTTTGATCAATAAGTCGCTGTGTAAGCTTAAGCGGTCTTGGTCTTCGGCTTGTAAGCTCAAATGCTCAAGCAGCGCCGCCTGTGCATTGCGATTGAATGGATAGAGACTAGCATGATCGATGATATCAGCCATTTTTGCCACCAATGCCAACTCGTGCTCAGGGCTGCGCGTCACATCGTCGTGGAAGTCGGCACGCACCTTAAAGACGGCATCAAACTCAGGCTCAAGCTCCAAAAGCTCGTAATATAGGTCAGCTTCGCCCAGCAAAATCACCTTGACCTCAAGGTCAATGGGTGACGGCGCAAGTGATAAGCTACCCGTCAAAGTCAGCATTTGCTCAAGGCTCGAGAGTTTGATTTTACGTGATTGCAGAGCGCGTTTGAGGCCTTGCCAAGCATAAGGATGCTCAAGTAAATGACTGGCCTCCAACAACAGATAACCGCCATTGGCACGGTGTAGGGCGCCCGCTCGAATCATGCTGACGTCAGTGGTGACTGTGCCCAACTGGGTGATTTGCTCGACATGGCCCAATAGGTTTAGATGCGTCGGCAAATCCTCAAAGACCACAGGTGCACCACTGTCTGGCGCGTGACTGACGATGACATTGACCGCATAACGACTGGGAGTGGTGGCCAGCGCTGCTGTGACAAACTCTTCATCATCGCCATTGACGATGCGCTCGGCATGCGTGACCATATCTGCAGATACGGCTTTTAGGTAATCGACGACTTGTGGCTGAGCTGCAAACTGCTGATAAACTGGGGCAAATAATGGCTGTAGGGCACGGCGTGCAATGTCACGATGCAGTGCCTCGATGGCGTCATTAGCTTCGTCTTCTAATTGCTCTAGTGCGATGGTGAGCTGACTTAAGCGCTTTTGCATGTGGTTTTTTTGTACGAAGTTGTCGAGCTCGGCTTCGTACTCGTCATTGCCAGAGAGTATCTCGTCTTGCTTGCCACGACGATGCGCCGTCTCATTGGGCTTGGCTGCGGCGTACGGATTATCTGACCTAGGGCTGGTGGGAGTGTGCTCAGCGGCGGTATCGGCGGCGAGCTGACTTGGATGGACAAACACCGCTTTGTTATCAAACGAGCGAAACGTCAAAGCCAAGTCGTATTGCTTGCCTTCGGCATTGAGCACATCATAAGCCTGACTTTCTTTTTGATGGGTGTCGTTTTTGATGGCTTCTATTTTGCTTTGGTATTGATCACTGCGAAAACGCTGACTGAGGCGTTTTTTGGCTTGCTGCCACAACTGACTCACCTGCTGCTGCAATATCTCTGCTTGTCCAGCGGGTAGGGATAATGCTTGCGGCGTACGAGGATCAGCGAAATTATGCACATAGACCCAGTCATCAGGCGTTGGCGCATCGGCAGCGATGCGAGTCAGTAAACGGCTGATAACCGTACGTTTGCCCAAACCGTTTTCGCCCGCGGCAAACACATGATAGCCACTGGCTTTGATGTCTAGGGCAGTTTGCAATGCTTTTAGCGCTCGCTGCTGGCCAAAGCCCACGTCCAAATCAGGGGCAGTTCGGGTGTCGCTTGGCAGTGCCGCAGGATCGCTGTAGCGCTTCAATTGCGCAGCGCTTAGGTGGCAGTGCTGCTTCACTTCTAAAAAACGTGGATGCAGCTGCGTTACCTTTTTTGCGTGTTTTGTCTGTTCTTTGGTGGTGTCTATTGCTGGGTGGGTCAGCTGAGTCGAGGGTGTTACCATATCATTAGTGTCTTGTTTGGTCGCGTTTTTGATGATTGGGAAATGTTGCTATGAGGCGGTTTGATTATCGGTGTCTAGGATGCGGCCTTTAAAAATGAGCGATTGGTTTTTTTAGTATATTTCATCATAAAGCTGCGGTCTTTGCTGCGTATGATAGCAGTAAATACTCAGCGGTTTGCTATGATTAAAGAACAATAACGCCTCAAAGACTGCGCAGATAGTATAAGATGTCTCACATTGGGGCAATCTGCAACTATTCAATACGCGGAGTGCGTGATAAAATAAACGGTTCACATGTCAAAACTGGATAATGCGCCTTATGTCAGCTTCTGCCAAAAAAACCTCATCATCTACCAGCGTGAATCATGCCGCTATCGATCCGGCCGAATTTGTTAAACTTGGCATACAGCTGCCAGCACTGGCCGATACGTTGGCGCAAGCGATCAATGAGCTGGGTTTGTCTTTGAGTGAGACGCAGCAGCGCACGCTATTATTGTACTTAGATCAGCTTCTATTGTGGAATAAGGCGTATAATCTCACCGCCATCACTGATCCCAAAGAAGCACTGATCAAGCATGTGATTGATTGTTTGGCTATTATACCGCATTTGCCGTCAGGGTCACTGTTAGATATCGGTACAGGGGCAGGGCTGCCAGCCGTTATTATCGCGATTTGCCAGCCTGAGCGCGCTTGCACAGCCTTGGACAGCAATCAGAAAAAAATTCGCTTTATCAAACAAATCAGTAGTGAGCTTGGCCTGCATAATATGCAGCCTATTGCTTCTCGTATCGAGGCGCACGAGGCCAGTTATGAGGTGGTGACCTCGCGTGCTTTTGCCAGCCTGATTGATTTTGTCCACGTGGCACAGCCAAGACTGGCCGCAGAGGGACGATTGTGCGCGATGAAGGGCAAAGCGCCAAGCGATGAAGAGCTGCAAGCGCTCGAGCATGACTGGCGTATCGACACCATAAAGTTAACAGTGCCGCGTTTACATGATAGTCGTCATTTGATTGAATTGTCTGCTAAAAATGTCTAAGCTATGAGCCCGTGCGGTCGTGAAACATCGTTTACCTTGATATCCAAATAGCATATATTGATGAGTCTTAAGGTTGCAGGGTGTTGTGATTGCAAGCGTCAGTAAAAAAGAGAATAACCGTAATAGATCCTATTAAAATTGAGTGAGTGTATGGAAATCATAGCAATTGCCAATCAAAAAGGCGGCGTGGGTAAAACCACGACGGCGGTAAATTTGACCGCCAGCTTGGCTGCTAAGCGCAAGCGTGTCCTGCTGATTGACCTAGACCCACAAGGCAATGCGACCAGTGGTACAGGTGTCGATAAAAACGAGCTGTCCTTGACCATCGCTGATGTGCTGCTCGATGGCGTCTCGCTGGCTGATGCGATTGTCTCCAGTCCTGCTGGGTTTGACGTGATTGGTGCCAACCGAGATTTGGCAGGTATGGACATCACTTTGATGAACAAAACAGACAGTCATGAGCTGTTTAAAAATGCCATGGCGGCGCTGGTAGAGCAGCAAGCCGCTACCAACACACCGGCTTATGATTATGTGATTATCGATTGCGCGCCGAGTTTGAATTTATTGACAATCAATGCTTTGGTGGCAACTGACGGCGTGATTATTCCAATGCAATGCGAATACTATGCGCTAGAAGGGCTGGCTGACTTGTCGCAGACTATTGAGCGTTTAACTGAGCTCAATCCAAATCTCTATATACGCGGCGTCGTAAGAACCCTATATGATGCACGTAACACACTCGCACGCGATGTCTCAGCCGAGCTTGAGGCGCATTTTGGCGATATCATGTACAAAACCCATATCCCCAGAAACATTCGTCTGGCAGAAGCACCTGCTCATGGTCTGCCGGTGATTGCGTATGAGAGGTGGTCAAAAGGGTCGCGCGCTTACCAAAAACTGGCCGCTGAAGTGATCAAGCAAAGCGCTTAAAAACGCGGCGTGGCCAGTGTTAGAGTAGATAAGCAGTAACTATCATATTTATAAGTAATGAGTAAGCCGCATTTGTAAAAAATGGGCTTTTATTTTAGTGTTAGAGGATAGGTAATCATGGCGAAAAAGAGAGGGTTGGCGGCCAATCGAGGCTTAGACGCCTTATTAGGGTCAATCAAAAAAGAAAAGCAAATTACCGCCTCTGCCTTGCAAGACGATATGGCTGCGCGTGGCGATGCTGCGCCCGTCGACACGTCAGATACCTCGCCATCAAACACGAACGCAAAAGCGCCTAGTGTCGCGACTCGCTCTGAGCGTACCGATGCTGCTAAAACCCAAACGCGCGCGCCTGATAGCAGTGGCCGAAAATCACGGGCTACAAACAAGGCAGCGGCCAAACCGCGTACCACAGGTACAGACAACAGTGCGCTTGAAGATCAAATCAGCTTGGTGCAGATCGATGTCAAACGCCTGCAAGCGGGTAAATACCAGCCGCGCCGTGATATGAGTGAAACGGCGCTGGCAGAGTTGGCGTCGTCTATCGAGCAGCATGGCGTCATGCAGCCTATCGTGATTCGCCCACTACTGGCCAGTGAGGATAAGAGTGAGGATTTTGTCACGCACGAAATCATCGCAGGTGAGCGGCGCTGGCGTGCGGCCAAGATGGCAGGTAAGCCAGTCATTCCAGCGATTGAACGCGCTTTGTCTGATGAGCTGGCGATTGCGCTAGCATTGATTGAAAATATCCAGCGTGAAGACTTATCCGTGATTGAACAAGCCGCTGCACTGCAGCGCTTTCATACCGAGTTTGGTATGAGCCATGCGATGATCGCTGAGGTAGTCGGTAAGGCGCGTACCACTGTGTCAAACTTGCTGCGTCTCAACCAGCTGCATGACACGGTCAAAGATCATTTGGCCAACAATGCGCTTGATATGGGGCATGCGCGTACTCTGTTGGCGCTCTCTTCTGAGCAGCAGCCGATCATCGCCCAAAAGATCATCGATGGCGGCATGACGGTACGCGAAGCTGAGAAACTGGTAAAATCTATCCTCCAGCCTGCGCCAAAAGTCAGCCGTGCTGAGCAAGTGCAATCACGTGACGTCGAGCGTCTAACCCAGCGCCTGACAGATATGCTCGGCGCTGAAGTAAAGCTTAAGCACAAAAAAGACGGGCAGGGCAGTGTCGAGATATTTTTTCATAGTCAAGACCAGCTGGCCGCTTTGATCAAACAGATAGAAGCGCAGGCTTAACAAGCGCCATCTTTATAACAACTATTTAAAAAAACATAAAAGAGAAGCAATATGTGGGAGTTGGTAAAGGCAGGTGGTTGGTTGATGACGCCGATTGTATTGTGCTCAATTTTGGCATTGGTCATCATTATCGAGCGTAGTCATACCTTACAGTTTAACAAAATCGTTCCAAGCAGACTGCGTGAACAGCTAATCACACGCTTGCGTGAAAACGGTGATATCGGCCGCACTCAGCTGATGAACGTTAAAGAAAAAACCCCATTAGGCGATATTCTAGCGACAGGGCTGCTCTATCGCCAGTATGGGCTAGAATCGATGACCATGCACATGCAAAACCGTGCCAGTGTGCAAATCCATCAGTTAGAAAAAAACATCAACATGCTCGGCACCATCGGCGCGATTGCCCCACTGCTTGGGCTATTGGGTACTGTACTGGGTATTATTTCATCGTTTTTGGCGATTACTGATGGCGCGATGCAGGACCCGACGATGCTAGCCGCTGGGGTATCACAAGCGCTGATAACCACAGCTGCAGGGATGATTGTGGCCATCCCTGCACTGGTGGCCTATCGCTATTTTCAGCGCCGTATCATTGATATCAATGCACAGTTTGAGACCCAAGCGGGCTTGATGATTCAAGAGCTATACGACTATCACCTGCTAGCAGATAGTAACCTGGCGGATATGCGTCAGTTTCCTTCTGCTGCAGTAGAGGGCGCGGCAGACTCAGCGCCTGCTATGCATGGGGAGGTCAATGCTGAAGCAGCCATGACCTCATAATCTGCGTCAGTGGTTATCAGTATTCTATGTTATCAGTATTCTACCAAGTGTGGTATTGAGTCAATTAAAGAGAATGGTATGCGCTTTAGAAAACCGACGGTCGAGCCCCTTGAAATCAATCTGACACCGATGATTGATTGTTTATTATTCCTAATCGTGTTTTTATTGCTGGCCACCTCGTTCAATCATTTTAGCCGTTTAAACATCATTCTCCCTGAGGCAGAAGGGGTGGCGCTGACAGAGCAGAACAATACCATCGAAGTGGCAGTGCAAGAAGATGGTAGCTACCTTGTCAATGGCATCACACTTGCGAGCAGCAATGAAGCGGAGCTGACCAGTATGCTTCAGCAAGAAGCCGGCAGCAATCGTGAGATGCTCTTTGTCATCGCGGCAGATGCCAATACCACGCATCAATCAGTCGTGCGTGTGATGGATGTCGCTGGCAAAATGGGGTTTTTGAACCTAAATATCAGTACGGTTGTGCCGCTTGGCCAATCGTTACCGCAATAATATATGGCGTGCTCGATGCCGCATTTATCTGTAAAGCTGTAGTTCTGTGAAGCTGCAGTTCTTGAAGGTGCAGTTCTTGAAGGCGCAGTATAGATGCAGTCCATTCATGTTATGACACCCAAATTGAGGCTTTTATGAGCCAAGCTTATTCATCAAACGCTACAAAACCGTCTGTAAAAAAACAGTCGGCTGCGCCCTCAGGTACGCCGAAATACCAGACATTGCTGCGGCTGCTACGCTATCTCAAGCCGTACTGGTGGGCGTTGCTGCTGACGGTTGTGGGGTTTGCGATCAATGCGGCAACCGAGATTTGGATTGCCAAACTGCTGCAATACATCACTGATGCCATCAATCAAAATGACCAAAGTAAGCAAGATTTGTTTCCACTGCTTATTATTGGTCTGTTCTTCGTTCGCGGTGTGGGTAGCTTTTTGGGTAACTATTACTCCGCATTGGTGTCGCGCAACTTGGTGTATGAGCTGCGTGTGGAGGTATTTAATAAGCTGCTGCGTTTGCCGAGTGCGTTTTATTTGGTCAATCCGGCAGGGACTATCTCCTCAAAGCTGATATTTGACGTCGAGCAAGTCACCGCTGCCAGTACCGACTCGATGAAAACGGTGTTGCGAGATGGTTTGACTGTGATTGGTCTGATTGGATTTTTGTTCTATAGTAATTGGCGTTTGACCTTGATTTTGTTTGTGGTGTTGCCGCCCATATTATGGCTGATTCGCATCGCATCCAAGCGTTATCTCAAGTTGTCAAAAGGCATCCAAGAAACCATGGGGGATGTCAGCCATATCACCAATGAAGTCATCGGTGGCTATCAGGTGGTCAAAAACTACGGCGGTCAAGCTTACGAAGCCGAGCGTTTTGATAAAACCTCCAAAAAGAACCTGCGCCAAGGTATGAAGGTCGTCGTGACCAACAGTATCAATACCCCAGCGGTACAGCTGCTGATGGCTATGGCGATGTCGGTGGTGGTTTGGCTGGCCCTTAGACCATCGGTGATCGATAATATCTCTGCCGGTGAGTTTATCTCGTATATCGCCGCGGCAGGACTGCTCAGTAAGCCGGTTCGATCCCTGACCGATGTCAATCAAAAACTGCAAAAAGGCATTGCCGCGGGTGAGTCCATCTTTGCGCTACTTGATGAGCCAGAAGAAAAAGACACCGGCACGGTCAGCCCAGCGTTGTCTGGGGAGATATCTCTGGACAATATCAGTTTGGTGTATCCCGATTCGACCGTAGCGCTGCACGACTTTACGCTGGATGTGCGAGCAGGGGAGACGGTAGCCTTGGTAGGGCGCAGCGGCGCTGGTAAGTCTTCATTGGTCAATTTGTTGACGCGTACCTTGCCGACCTCCTCGGGGCAGATTACCTTGGATGGACGGCCGATTGAGGATATCAAGCTTGAGAGTCTGCGTGCGCAGATTGCGATGGTCAATCAGCAGGTGGTGCTATTTAATACCACTGTTTTTAATAACATCGCTTATGGCAGTTTGGCCAATAAAAGCCAAGCAGAGGTAGAAAAAGCAGCCAAAGATGCGTTTGCTCATGATTTTATTATGAAGCTGCCAAATGGCTATCAAAGCGAAATCGGCGCTGAAGGTCTGCAGCTGTCAGGTGGTCAGCGTCAGCGTTTGTCTATCGCTCGGGCACTGCTAAAAGATGCACCGATTCTTATACTAGATGAGGCGACCAGCGCGCTGGACAATGAGTCAGAGTACTATATCCAGCAGGCACTTGATAATGTTATGAAAGACCGGACGACATTGGTCATTGCTCATCGATTGACGACCATTGAGTCCGCCGATCGTATCGCAGTCTTGGATGGTGGTCAGCTTGTAGAGCTGGGCACCCATGATGAGCTGATGCAAAAGCAAGGTCATTATGCCCAGATGTATGCCCGCGATTTTGAGTAGCCGTCAGTGCGTATAAAGCTTCAAATCAACGAATAAGTGAGCAACCAGCCTTGAGTATTGAGACGACAGTGACGCGTGCATGGCAACGCAAAGCCGCTTGGCTATGGCTGCTGTTGCCTATTAGTTGGCTATATGGTCTCATCATCACGCTGCGTCGTCAGGCTTATCGATGGGGGGTGTTTGCCAGCTATCGGGCGCCCATACCTGTCATGGTCATCGGTAATATCAGTGTGGGCGGTAGTGGCAAGACGCCGCTGATTATTGAGTTGGTGAGCTATCTACAAGCGGTACATCGTATCAAGGTGGGGGTGATTAGTCGCGGCTATGGCGGCGATACCAGCCAGATGCCAGCGCTGGTCGATGCCAGCAGCACCCCTAGCGTGGTCGGCGATGAGCCGTGTTTGATCGTCAATATGACAGGCGCACCGATGGCAGTCAGTCCCAATCGGCAGCAAGCGATTACCACGTTATTAGCCGCTCATCCAGACTTGCAACTGATCATTGCTGATGATGGCTTGCAGCATTATGCATTGCAGCGTGATATAGAGTGGATCGTCGTGGACATCGCTCGCGGTTTTGGTAATAAGCAGCTACTACCGACAGGGTTTTTACGTGAGCCATTGTCTCGGCTTAAGGGTGCCACTGTTGTGTATCATAGCAAGCAACAGATAAGTCCAGCCGCCGAGAACGCAAGCAAGCAAAAGCAGCCGAATCAGCGCCTGCTTATGTATATGCAAGCGGACAGCATGCAGCCTTTATGGGCACCTGCATTGGCGAATACCCAAAAACAAAACGCTGCGAAGGCCGATATACAGACAAGTGAGCAGCAAGATCATCCGGCAGCGCCAAAGACAGGCAGTCAAGTACATGCAGTCAGCGGCATCGGCTATCCGCAGCGTTTTTTTGAGACGCTCACAGATTTAGGCTTTGAGGTTATCGCTCATCCTTATCCAGATCATTATGATTTTACTTTGGCGGAGCTGCTACAGTATCGTCAGCATCCTATTGTCGTTACCACAAAAGACGCTGTAAAAATCAAAGCATTACTCTCAAAGGCCATGGCTGATAATGCGCTAAATGATGACTACCAAGCGCTGGAGAGTAGGCTCTGGGTATTGCCAGTCACCGCAGTGCTCTCTGATGATTGCTACCACTTATTGACAGAGCAATTACAGAGACTGGATATCGATATCAAATCTCATCAGGCTCTAAAATAAACAAAAAAATAAAGCGGCTCTAAAAACAGTCATTATCAAAGATAGCCATTATCAAAAATATATAAGACGGTACGTCACATCAAATCTACTAAGGAAGTAACCATGTCTAACATTGAGCCTGTCATTGACCCTGCTACTGCGTCTATGGCTGCTGCCAAAACTCACATTGTGATTCCTGCCCGCTTTAAGAGTACTCGACTACCTGGCAAGCCGTTATTAGGTATTCATGGCAAGCCGATGATTTTGTGGGTCGCTGAAAAGGCGCAAGCGGCACATTTTGCTGATGACATGTGTATCGCAACTGATGATGAGCGCATTGCTCAGGTGTGTATGGACGCAGGGTTTGAGGTGGTGATGACCAGCCGCGAGCATGCTTCGGGTACAGATCGCTTAGCGGAAGTTGCAGCCATCAAAGGCTGGGCTGATCAGGATATCGTCATCAACATGCAAGGCGATGAGCCGCTGGTGCCGCCTTTATTATTAGAACAAGTAAAGGATCTATTGGTCGCGGATAAAGCCAGCGTCATGGCCACCTTGTGTGAGCCGATCGATGATTATGAAACTTTTTTGCGTCCCTCAGTGGTCAAGGTCGTCAGTCAATATACCAATGCGCTGCAGCGCGCGCTATATTTTAGCCGCGCGCCTATTCCTTGTGACCGTGATGTGGTATTGGCAGACGAGCCAAACAAGCAACCACCCAAAAATGCTTATCGGCATTTGGGGCTTTATGCATACCGCGTGAGCTTGCTACAGCAGTTTGTACATTGGCCACAGACCCCGCTTGAGACCTTAGAGAGTCTGGAACAACTACGCGTACTAGAAAACGGCGGCCATATTGCTATCGCGACCGCAGCGTGTCATCTGCCGGCTGGGGTCGATACCCAAGAGGACTTGGATCGCCTCAATGCAATGGCATTCACCGACTTTCAGAGCCCGAGCAGCACCACTAACTAAAATAGCCTAAGCAAAACTACCATTAAGCTTTCAAGTCATTTTATAAAGCTGGAGCCATAGGTCATACAATGGAAAATATAGGTGCATCAAAGACTGCAGATGATATTTACTTTGCGCCATTATTGCCATGGCAGCAGGCATTATGGTCACAGCTCACTGACCGCGTCACTCGGCAGCAGACTTTGCCGCATGCTCTACTGGCCGCAGGCATGCAAGGCATGGGCAAACGTGCTTTTGTTTGGCGTCTGGTGGCGTGGCTGTTATGCCATGAGCGTGCAACCCATCCGCAAGGGGCGTGTGCCACGTGCGATAGCTGTCAGTGGCTCAGATCTGGTACACATCCAAGCTTGCAGACGCTGCCACTTATCAGTATGCCAGTCAGTATCGATAATATAGAAGCTAAAGAAAAAGCCGGTAAAAAAAGCACCAAGACCACAAGCAATAGCGCCTTAAAAATAAAAGTAGATGACATCCGCGCGCTACAGCCCTTTATTTACCAAGGCGGTCAAGGCCTGCGCATCTGTGTGTTAGACCATGCAGAGCAAATGACGGTCGCTGCCGCCAACGCGCTGCTCAAGACCTTGGAGGAGCCGCAAGCGCAGGTACATTTGTTTTTGATTAGCGACAGTCCAGCCCAACTGTTACCCACGATCAAAAGCCGCGTCCAGCAGTTGGCGTTACAGACGATTGAGCCTGCAGTCGCCATGGATTATGTAACGCAGGCACTTGGGGCGACGGTCAACCGTGAAGCCGTGAGCCCAACCGGGCTTCGCCAGCTTATACAGCTGGCTAACGGCGCGCCGCTCGCTGCGATCGCCTTGGCCAACGCCCCATGGTATAGCAAGCGTGCCTTGTGGCTGACGACTTGGCTGGCGCTGCGCAGTGGCAAACGTAGTAGCGTGGCGGCTAGTGACTATTGGCAATCACAGCTTAGTATTATAGAATTTATTCAGCTCTCTGAGCTGATGCTGCTCGACATACGCCGCGTCTGTTTAGGTCTAGCAGTACTACAGCAAGACATCAATTGGACAGCGCTTACGAGCGATCAGGCTGATGGCAGCACCCCTGACGACAGTGCTATAGAAGTATTTTCTCATCACTTGCAGCAAAGCAAAGTTGCGCTACAACAAAATGTGCAAGAAAAATTTGCCTATGATAAGCTGATGCAAGAATTGGCGCGTTTATAAACCAATATTTAAAACGAGCGCTCACTCATAAAAATTTAATCCAATGACTAAAGGAAGCTGACTATGGCCATGCCAGGACGCGGCGGGGTCTTAACCTGCCATATTGAAGACATCGAAACGCTATACGCCAGCTACTTATCTTTTGTGACCAATGGAGCGTTATTTGTACCGTCTGATCGTCCACAGCAGTTGGGCGATGAAGTGTTTATTGCCATCACGTTGCCAAATTCCAGCGAGCGTTTACCGATGAATGGTAAGGTGGTATGGATCAACTCTAAAAGCCAAAGCGGCCGGCCAGCCGGTTTTGCGGTACAAATCGGCACCGATATCGCAGGGCAAAGAATCAAAAACGAAGTAGAGCGTTTATTGGCTGGCAAAATCGACAGTTTGCAGTCTACTTATACCATGTAGCTGACGCGTTATGGTGATGACTGGCATGCTATGGCTATGCTAGGCGTATAAAGTATAAAAAAGGCCGCGGTATCTCATTTAAGATACCGCGGCCTTTTTGTTTGAGACAGAGTAGGGCAAGATAATCGTAAGTCGTTAATAACGCGGCGGCACGTACATATCATCTGGGATAGGCTCGCGGTAATATTCATCATCGCGTTTGCGCTCTGGTAGCTCGACCTCATCACGCGGTACTTCTTTATAAGGGATTTGCTCGAGCAGATGGGCGATACAATTAAGACGCGCGCGTTTTTTGTTATTGCCTTCTACCACCCACCACGGCGCTTCAGGAATATGAGTGCGCTCAAACATGGTTTCTTTGGCTTTGGTGTAGTCCTCCCAGCGTCGCCGCGACTCCAAATCCATTGGGGAGAGCTTCCACTGTTTTAATGGGTCATGAATACGGCTCATAAAGCGTGAATGCTGCTCGTCATCGGTGATCGAAAACCAGTATTTGACCAAGCGAATACCCGAGCGCACGAGCATGCGTTCAAACTCAGGCACCGACTGAAAAAACTCCTCATACTGAGCATCGGTACAAAACCCCATGACGCGCTCAACCCCGACGCGGTTGTACCAGCTGCGATCAAACAAGACGATCTCGCCAGCCGCTGGCAAGTGAGCGACATAACGCTGAAAGTACCACTGCGACTGCTCACGCTCTGTCGGTGCGGGCAGAGCAGCGACGCGGCATACCCGTGGGTTTAGGCGCTGGGTGATGCGCTTGATCGCGCCGCCTTTGCCCGCCGAGTCGCGTCCTTCAAATATCACAACGATACGCTCGCCGCGATCAACCACCCAGTCTTGTAGCTTGATAAGCTCGCGCTGCAGGCGCACCAGCTCCTGAAAGTACAGTCGGCGATCCAGCCTTCCTTGCTCGCTCATCTCCCGCCCATCAAAACGAAAATCACGCACATAATCATCTATTTCGTTTTCTAGCTCTTCATCATAGGTGTCGATAAGGTCTTCGTGCATTTTGCGGCGCAGCTCATCATCAAACACTTCCTTGTTCATCCGACTGATAAAGCTGTTTTGCTCGGGTGGGCTAAGATTTTGACGCTCTTGTATGGTTAAGAGTTTTGGGTCAATCGCCGAAGGAATTTTACTCATAAAAAGCTCCTGCCAAATATTATTATGATTTTGTTTGTTGTGGCCTTTACTTTAGCACATCTGGCAGTGGGACTAGGCGGTAGGTGCGTTTGATTATTGTGTGAAGTGGTCTTTGATAAGGCAGCGGTCATTGGTTTTATTGGCCGATTGTAAGCACAAAAAAACACCCATTAATCGCGTGATTAATGGGTGTTTTAGACAACCGAAGCTATCTGTCTGCTAAACAGACAATGGCGATATTATTTTTCTAGGATACACGTGACGCCTTGGCCACCTGCTGCACAGATAGAGATCAGGGCGCGGCCTGAGCCTTTTTGATCCAGTAGCTTAGCTGCAGTGGCTAGGATACGGCCGCCTGTCGCTGCAAATGGATGGCCTGCTGCCAATGATGAGCCATTTACGTTTAGCTTGCTACGATCGATGGAGCCAAGTGGCGCATCAAGACCTAGACGTTCTTGACAGAATGTCTCATCTTCCCATGCTGCAAGCGTTGAGAGCACTTGTGACGCAAACGCTTCGTGGATTTCATAAAAGTCGAAGTCTTGCAGCGTTAGGCCAGCACGCTCAAGCATACGCGGTACCGCATAGGCAGGTGCCATTAGCAAGCCTTCAGTAGTACCTGACTTGCCGATGAAATCAACAGCCGCTGTTTCTTGGTGCGCGATGTACGCCAATGGCTTGAGGCCGTGTTCTTTTGCCCACTCATCCGTACCGAGTAGGACACAAGAGGCGCCATCAGTGAGGGGGGTAGAGTTGGCCGCTGTCATGGTTGGGTTGGCGTTCTTTTTACCAAATACTGGCTTTAGCTTGCCCAACTTTTCGAGCGTGGTGTCAGGGCGCAAGTTGTTGTCACGAGTCAAGCCTTTATATGGCGTGATAAGGTCGTCAAAGAAGCCTTCGTCATAAGCACGTGCTAGGTTTTTGTGGCTGTTAAACGCCAGCTCGTCTTGATCTTCACGGCTGATATTCCACTCAAGCGTGGTGATGGCTTGGTGCTCACCCATTGATAGGCCGGTACGCGGCTCACCGTTTTGTGGGGTGTCGATCAAATCTTTAGGGTTTAGCCCCATTAGTGCTTTTAGGCGCTGCTTGTTGTCTTTTGCCGCACCAAGTTTGATAAGGACTTTGCGCAGACCATCACCGATAGCGATAGGCGCATCAGAGGTGGTATCGACACCGCCTGTGATGGCTGAGTCAATCAAACCAAGAGCGATTTTGTTGGCAGAGGCAAAGGTCGCTTGTAAGCCAGTACCACAGGCTTGTGAGACGTCATATGTTGGCGTATGAGGGTTTAGGGCTGTGTTTAGCGTCGCCTCACGCGTTAAGTTGATGTCGCGGCTCAGCTTCATGACTGCACCAGAGACGACCTCTCCGATGATTTCGTCTTGTAGATTATAACGCTCGACCAAACCATCTAATGCAGCGGTTAGCATGTCCGTATTGCTGACGTCAGCATAAGTGCCGTTTGAGCGGGCAAAGGGAATACGGTTGCCGCCCAAGATTGCAACGCGGTTTAGGTTTGAGGCTGGTTTGGCCTTTTTTGATTGGGTAGCAGCTGCTGTTTTGCCGACGGCAGCGGCAGTGCCTTTGGTTGTAGTGTCTTTTTTGGCGGCTGTGTCTTTTTTGCTGTTATTGCTGCTGCTATCGGTAGACTTTACGACAGTGCTTTCAACGACTGGACTATCAGGCTGACTGTTTTTATTACTCATAATATTATCCTTAAAGAGTATGGGTACAAAAGAAAAAAGGTGGCTGCTGGCCATTATTTATTACTTACTATGGTCATCTATGATAAGACGTTTTTACCAGCGTAATGTATGTCTTTGGCAAACGATGTGACGCTTATTTTTCGTCGCTTGGTCAGGGTTTTAAAAGCAAAAGAGCGGCTTGAAAACCCAGACTATTTTTGTAAACTCAGGCGTCTCGATTATTACCATTGCATAATAATGCATTTGATAATATATTGTTATCGATAATTGCATTTGCCATAACTTATGGGTCTGATTTTAACACAGTATCAGGCACGGTGACGCGAAAAAAAGTTGCCATCTTGTATACTGGCTTGTTTACAGATTGTTGTAGACTTTGTCAGTTTTTGGACTTGTTTATAGCGGAAGTGTATAGTTAAGCCAGATTTTAATGCATTTACTAAATATCAATAACGATGCGTCCGGTGAGTCTATATAATAGGCGTATTGCATTTTTAATTATTTTAACCATTTATAATAGGGATTATATTATGTCAGACCGTTATGGTGATTTTGTTCAGTCGTCTATTGGTAAAAAAGTGGCCAAAAATTTAGGTTTACCACTGCCAGTGACGTTAGATCGTTTTGAGAGCGGTGAGCCTTTGGTACGTGGCAGTGTGTTGGTTGGTCGCGCTGATGGCGACGACAAAAGCGTAAGCGCTGCAGTGGCCCGCATCTTATCAGAGGTCCATGCAGAGGTGTACGTCAATAGTAGCGACGATATCAAAGATGCGCTGGCTGATGCTGGTGTAGACGCAAAAGCCAATACGGGCGGCGATGATAAGTTTAAAGTATTGCTATTTGATGCCAGTAATATCAGTAACGCCGATCAGCTAAAAGCGGTATACGCATTTTTTCATACAGTGGCGCGCCGTGTCGAAAAATCAGGCCGTGTCATCATCATTGGCCGTACGCCAGAAAACCTCACAGACATCGAAGCTGCCTTGGCGCAGCGTGCGCTTGAGGGTTTTGTGAAGTCTGTTGGTAAAGAGTTTAAGCGCGGTATCACCGCCCAGTTGATCTACGTCGAAGAAGGTGCTGAGCAAAATCTTGATTCAACGCTGCGTTTCTTTACCTCAGCGCGCTCAGCGTATGTGTCAGGCCAAGTGGTACGTGTCAGTAAAGGCGACACTGTGGATGTCGACTGGACACAGCCTTTAGGTGGCAAAACCATGCTGGTGACAGGTGCCAGCCGCGGTATCGGTGAAGCAATCGCGCGCGTATTGGCTCGCGAAGGCGCTCACGTTATCTGCCTAGATGTACCTCAGCAGCAGGCAGATCTACAAAAAGTCGCAAGCGAAATCAGCGGCTCTGTGCTGACAGTCGATATCACCAGCGAGGATGCAGGCAAGCAAATTGCAGAGGCGGCACAAAAGCGCGGTGGGCTTGATTCAATCGTTCACAATGCTGGGGTCACGCGCGATAAGACGTTGGCAAAAATGGATGAAAAAAAGTGGGATATGGTCATCGATATCAACCTAGCTAGCATCGCACGACTCAATCGCTATCTATTAGAAAACGATGTATTAAAAGACAACGCACGTATCGTATGTGTGTCATCTATCTCAGGCATCGCAGGCAACATGGGACAAACCAACTATGCCACTTCTAAAGCAGGCGTCATCGGACTGGTCAATGCTACCGCCAAACAGTTACAAGACAATGCCAAGGGTATGACCATCAACGCTGTGGCACCAGGCTTTATCGAGACGCAAATGACAGAGGCCATCCCTTTTGCTATTCGTGAGGCAGGTCGCCGCATGAACTCCATGAGCCAAGGCGGTCTGCCAGTAGACGTGGCCGAGACCATCGCTTGGTTTGCCTCTCCTGCATCGGGTGGCCTAAATGGCAACATCGTTCGCGTTTGTGGTCAAAGCTTACTGGGTGCTTAGTACAAGCAATTATCCGTGCATAGCTAAGCTGTGGCAAAAGTAAGTAAGGTAAGTGTCGCTAAAGAATAAAGCGGTGCTTACATCGTAATGTGAGGTTTTTTCTTGATTGCCTAACATATGCTTACGAAAAAATTGCTGATAAATTGTAATAAAGCTGCCCAAGGGTGGCTTTTTTATGATAAAAACGTAGAATTCATGATAACAATGCCCCAAAAGGTTTGCTCCAGCCCTACTTAGGATTTATTTATGTCAGACAAACACTATGATGCGTTGCCAAAAGCGCATACAACTTATGCCAATATCGTCAAAAGTTTATTGCCTATCGGCAACAGTGGCAAAGTCAGTAAAGATCAGTTACCACAAGCGACTTACTACGTCGATGACCTCCATATTGATCAAGAAAATTTAGACGATTATCGTAAGATTTGTGGTTTTGCAGATAATGGCAAAGTGCCTATTACTTATTTTTCTGTGTTGTCGCAGACGCTGCAAATGAACATGATGGTCAAAGAGCCGTTTCCCTTTGCGATGCTCGGTCTCGTACACGTAGACAACAGTGTGACGCAGTATCGTCCTATCGGTGAGCGTGAAACAGTGGCGATGTCTGTGACTTTTGATAATCTGCGCGACCATGCCCAAGGTCAACAGTTTGATTTTGTCACGACAGTCAAATCAAAAGACGAGGTGGTGTGGGAGGGGACATCAACCTATCTATCACGTGGCAAAAAACCCAGCAGCAGTAAAGACAAAAAAAGCAAACCGCGACCAGTTACCGTAAAACCGACTATCGATGACAATGGGACCCACAGTGTTTTTGAAGTACCAGAAGATATTGGCCGTCGTTATGCGTTTGTTTCAGGGGATTTTAACCTCATTCACTTGCATCCACTATCGGCACGGGCCTTTGGTTTTCCAAAAGCGATCGCTCATGGTATGTGGTCGAAAGCCAAATGCCTCGCGCTGATGGATGAGCTGCCTGATGCCTGTACTGTCGATGTGTCCTTTAAACTCCCTATCTTTTTGCCTGCTGAAGTAGAGCTGATTGCCGAGCCGGTATCACAGCTACAAAACACGGATGATAGTTGTGAGTTTGGTCTATTTAGCGCCAAAAACGACAAGCCTCATCTAGCGGGTTTGGTAACGCTCAAGACCGCTAAGTAAATACAGCTGGGGCTCTCGCGTAACTGCTATCGAAAGTGATGGCGAACGGATCAAACGCGTTTAAGCACTAAAGCGCGTTTGTCTTTATATATATCCTACGTAGACAGACTAACGAATCTTTTTATTATTATGACCTCACATACTACAGCAACAACCCCAAATTCAGACCAAATCAATGATGTCGCGGCGCCTAATACCGCTGCTGCCAATGATGCTGCGGCAGACGACAGCGCCACAGCTGATGCGGACAATGTGGACAATGGCATCGAGCTTTCGACCATCTTTGAGCCTTATTTTCGCCCTGATGCCAATACCATCGTATGCGGCGCTCTGGATGAACAAAAAGTTGACGCATTGGCAAAGGCTGGCGTCGAGCTGGTCATCAACTTGCAGCCTGATGACGAGCTGAGCTTCGATGAAGCTGCCGCCGTCAAGCGCGCAGGCATGTATTATGAGCAGCTGCCTATCAGCGGCGCTGCTGATTTAAAGCAGCTAAAAGTATTGGCGTTTGATAATATTCTGCGCCAATATCACGGCAAAAAGGTAGCCCTACACTGTGGCTCTGGTAATAGAGTGGGCGCGGTGACGGCACTGCGCGCCGGCTGGCTGCGCGGCCGCAAAATGGATACAGCCATGGCACGGGGACGTAGTCACGGTCTGAGCAAGCTAGAAGATGAGGTGTATAATCGTTTGTTGGTCCCGCGCTAATAAGACATACCCTAAAGTAATCTGTTAATAGAACAAAAGGCGACCAGACGGTGGCCTTTTTATGACAATAGAGTAAGGCTGCCATGACTGAGACAATGAACAAACCCAACGAACGCGGTGACGCTCAAATAAATACCACCCTGCAGCAGCGCTTACAGCAATTGCTGACAAAATTGCAGCTTGATGATGCGCCAGCTGGTGGGGCGCTAGTAGTCTATCAGGCGGGCGAGTGTATCGCTCGTGCCAATGTGGGCTTGGCGCGTCCAGAGATGGCATGGCAACCGCAAACTCTAGCGATTAACTTTTCGACGGGCAAAGGGGTGCTCGCGGCTCTGGTTCATGTATTGGTCTCCAAACAGCTACTCGCTTATGACGTCCCCATTGCCCAGTATTGGCCGGCATTTGCGGCTAATGGCAAAGCGCATGTTACGCTGCGGCAGGTGATGTCGCACCAAGCTGATCTCTTTGCAATTACCAGTATTGAGGCAGATAGCGAGGCGGTACTAGACTGGTCGTATATGCGCAAAAAAGTTGCCGACATGACCATGACTCAACCTGACCAAGCCGACGCTTACGACTCAGCTTATAGTGCGCTAATCTACGGCTGGGTGCTGGGCGGCTTGGTAGAAATCGTCACCAAGATGCCGCTTGCGCAGGCGCTAAGCCATTATTTGACGACGCCATTAGGGATTGCTGATAGCTGCTATTTTGGGGTGCCAGATGATAAAGTCGACCTTGTCGCCAAGTTGGCCAAAGACTTTGATACAGACAAGACGGCAACCCCTAAGCTGCGGCAAAAACGACAAAAACCCACATTAAGACCAGACTCAGCAAATACCTTATCTGTCTACAATCATTTACCAAGCGCGGCGTGTTGGCAGCAGCAAGCCTTGCAGATGCAGCGCTCTGTAGCTGCTTCTGGGACGGATAAAGGACATCACCGCCAGCCGGCATTAACCACTGCAGGTATCAGTCGTCTGTATTTTGATACCAGCCACCTCAATCTAAAAAACTACAAATCAGCGCTTATCCCAGCCGGCAAGCAGCCTATTAATTACTATCAACGACAAACGCTACAAGCCGTCATCCCTGCCGCTAATGGGGTCGCGTCGGCTCAGGCGCTGGCGACGATATATGCCATGCTTGCCAATGGCGGGGTATGGCAAGGTCAGACGCTAATCGATCGCGCTACTTTTGAGCAGTTATCCACGCCCCAAGTCACAGGGTTAGACGCAGTCATGCCAGCGCCTATGCATTGGCGCTTGGGTTATCATCGTCTGTTTAGTGTCTGTGCTGATACTGCAGCAGGTTTTGGTCACATGGGCTACAACGGCTCAGTGGCGTGGTGTGATCCATCGCGGCAATTGTCGTTTGCTTTTATTCATAACTTCGATACTACGATGCTCAATGACGTTCGTCAGTTTGCTTTGACCGAAGCAGTACTCGCGTTGATAGCGCTTTAGCCGCACGTAGCTAGTGTATAAATTGCTAACATGTTCGATAATGCTTATGTCGAAGGCGGCTTATTGGGTGGTATTTTGAGCAGCTTTGGTGCACTCAAGCCATGCATAAAGATAGATATAAAAATTACAATAGAGCAGACCACCCATAACTTGAGCGCATCATCGTCTGCAAAGTAGCCGTGGTTGAGCGCATAGGATAAGTAATACAAGGTGCCGATACCGCGAATACCCAAAGCCGAGATTACGTATTTTTCGGAATGAGGCAGGCCTAGCCCCGATAAGGCGATAAACCCGCCGATAGGACGTATCAGAAGTAAAAACACAAAGCTGACGATGTAGACCCGCCATGTCAGCTCGATGCCTGACTGTAAGGCTTGACCAAGCAGCATCCCAAACACCACCAGTACTAGCGACATGAGTAAACCCTCTGACTGCTCAGCGAAATCATGGAGTTTTTGATGGTAATCATGCTGGTGCTCTGAGCGGCGAAAGGCAAAGGCTGCGACAAACACAGCGATAAAGCCATAGCTCTCTACATACTCGGCCAGTCCATAAGCGACCAGCGTCAGAGCGATCACTACATAGCCTTGCGAGATGGGCGTTTCTTGACTGTATTTAGAAAACACAAGCTTGGCCATGGCTTTGCCAACGACGATACCCACCACCAATCCTGCGCCTATCTTCCACAAAACATCATGGGTAAACCATGACCAGAGCATCTCGCCATCGAAACGCTGACCTGCGCTCAACGCTTCTGCCACCTTGATGGCCAAATAAACAAATGGAAACGCCAATCCGTCATTTAACCCTGATTCTGAGGTCAAGGTAAAGCGCGTCGTGTCCTCGCCGCCAGTGTTTGGTGGGCCGACCTGAATGCTAGACGCTAAGACAGGATCGGTCGGTGCCAACACCGCACCCAACAAAATCGCCGCCCCCATACTCAAGCCAAAAGCATAGTAGCCCAAAGCTGCCATGGTAAAAATACCAATCGGCATGGTGATGAGCAGCAGCCTAATCGTCGGTCGCCACAGCCGCCAAGAAAGCTCGGTATCAATCTTGATACCCGCGCCAACCAGTGATACCAAGACCACGATTTCTGTGAGTTTTTCGATGATAAGGCCATTGTCAATGGGATCCAAAAACGATAACGTCGTCCACCAATAACCCATGAGCAATCCAAAGCTTACTTGCAGCATGGGCAATGATATCGGGGTGTGCTTAAACACGATAGGAAACAGCGCCCCAAACAAAAAGGCGATACCGCAGACCAATAAGAAGACGTTATAGTTTTCAATCATAAAGGGGTGCACGCGACTATGTTATAAAAATATGTTATAAAAGTTTGTATCGACAACTATTTAAAAATATTTAATGTATGACGGCCTAGTCGATAACCAACTCACCTCAGTTATCTGTCACCTAAGTTATCTGACTGATAGTTTGTTCGAAGTCGTCAGCGCGGCTGCTCTGAGTCAGTCTTATCATGACGGCAAAAATATATTATTACCGCAAAAAAATCGTTATAAAAACGCGTGCTGCGTTGTTTTTTTGTGAAAAAAAAGCCTGCACGATGCAGGCTTTTCTCAACAGCTTGAGGTTTTAGAGAGTAGGGATGTCGTTAGCGTTCAACTTGACTCACGTCGCGTATCGCCCCCGTATCTGCACTGGTGGTCATGGCAGCATAAGCGCGTAAGGCTGGTGTCACATAGCGCTCACGGCTGACAGGCTTCCACGCATCACGGCCACGCGCTTGCATTTCTTCGCGGCGCGCCGCCAGCTCGGCATCACTGACTTGCATGTTGATGGTGCGATTTGGGATATCGATATGAATGGTGTCGCCCTCCATAACCAAACCAATCGCACCGCCCTCTGCTGCCTCTGGGCTGGCGTGACCAATAGAGAGGCCAGAGGTACCACCAGAGAAGCGGCCGTCAGTTAGCAGCGCACATTCTTTGCCCAAGCCTTTAGACTTAAGATACGTAGTAGGGTATAGCATCTCCTGCATACCAGGGCCACCTTTTGGTCCTTCATAGCGAATGATGACCACATCACCTGCGACGATCTCATCTGCCAATATGGCGGCGACGGCTGTGTCTTGCGACTCAAAAATACGTGCGCGACCTGTAAAGGTTAAAATACTTTCATCAACGCCTGCGGTTTTGACCACACAGCCACGCTCAGCGATATTGCCATAAAGCACGGCAAGGCCACCATCTGTTGAGTAAGCGTGTTTGACACTACGGATACAGCCTGACTCGCGATTGACATCGAGGTTTGGCCACTCCTTTGCCTGCGAAAACGCTTGAGTGGTACGTACACCGCCCGGTGCTGCAACATATAGCGCCCGTGCTTCGGTGTTGTCAGGGTTCATAATGTCCCATTTGTCGATGGCTTCTTTCATCGTGGCACTATGGATGGTCGGTATGTCGGTGGTCAATAGGCCTGCTCGATCAAGCTCGGCGAGTAATGCCATCACGCCGCCTGCACGGTGGACGTCTTCCATATGGTACTTTTGTGAGGCAGGCGCGACTTTAGATAGGCAAGGCACACCGCGGCTTAGGCGATCGATGTCCGCCATTTTAAAATCCACCTCTGCTTCGTTGGCGGCCGCCAGTAAATGCAAAATGGTGTTGGTCGAGCCGCCCATGGCGATATCGAGGCTCATGGCGTTTTCAAACGCAGCTTTGGTGGCGATAGAGCGCGGCAAGACAGACTCGTCGTCTTGCTCATAGCGGCGTTTGGCCAATGAGACAATCGTGCGGCCCGCTTCTAAAAACAGCTCGCGGCGCAGCGCATGGGTTGCAAGCAGTGAGCCATTACCGGGCAATGATAGCCCCAGTGCTTCGGTCAAGCAGTTCATGGAGTTGGCAGTAAACATACCAGAGCACGAGCCGCAAGTCGGGCAGGCAGAGCTTTCGATAGCCAAAACGTCTTCGTCACTGATGCGGTCATCAGCGGCATCCATCATGGCATCGACCAAGTCGAGCTTGCGAATGGCGTTGCCTTTATTATCAGTGGTATGGACATCGCTGCCGCCATCATTGTTATGACTATGAGCCACAGTACTGGCTATGACTTTACCAGCCTCCATAGGCCCACCAGAGACAAACACCACAGGAATATTAAGACGCATCGCGGCCATCAACATGCCTGGGGTGATTTTGTCACAGTTAGAGATACATACCAAGGCATCGGCGCAGTGGGCATTGACCATGTATTCCACTGAGTCGGCGATCAGATCGCGGCTGGGTAATGAGTACAGCATGCCGCTATGGCCCATGGCGATACCATCGTCGACCGCAATGGTATTAAACTCCTTTGCCACGCCGCCCGCTTTTTCGATCTCACGTGCAACCATCTGACCCAAATCCTTTAGGTGTACGTGACCGGGTACAAACTGAGTAAATGAGTTGGCAATGGCAATGATTGGCTTGCCAAAGTCGCCATCAGTCATGCCAGTTGCACGCCACAGTGCGCGAGCACCTGCCATGTTACGACCACCGGTAGAGGTTTTTGAGCGATAATCCATGTGATTTTCCTTACAAATAGGCGAGGTTTATAAAAAAGTGCAGCCTCAGCTGTGATGATAGTGTGCTTTTTATACTAAATAACGACCAATGAATAATACTAGGTCATGACCATACCATTAGATATGAATGTTGACTTCCTCCCCGCCCTAAAGTGAGGGGATTCCTACTAAAGACGGCCAAGCCCGACCGCGAGAATGTTTTTTGCTCCATTAACATCTCTGTTATGGGTCGTTTTACAAGAACGACAAAACCACTCTCTTATACCAAGCCCTGATCTACCTTTCGGACTGTCTTGGCGGGAGCCGCAACACGAGCAGGTTTGGGTGCTGTACGCTTCATTGACTTCGATATAGTGGCAACCTGCGTTCGCGCATTTATAATCCAGTTGTCGCTTAATCTCAAACCAACCAGCATCATAGACGGATTTGGCCAGTTTGGATGAAGTGAATGATGTTGATTTAATCTTTCCAACAACGATTAGGCTGTTGGCTTTAACAAGCTTTGATGTGAATTTATGAATTAAATCCTGGCGGGTGTTTTTAATCTTGGCGTGTATCGCACGGATCCGTTTTTTATTCTTGGCTCTTTGGGCAATGGCCAGTTTTTCAGCATATTGATGGGTTAGCTTAGTGGTTAGAACATCGCCATTACTACTGACCGCTGAATCCTTACAGCCTAGATCAATACCGACTTGGCCAGTACCACACTTAATCTTTGGAAACTCTTTGACGGTGACACAAGCATACCAGTGGCCCCGATTGTCTTGTACTAATTCG
>NZ_CAJHBJ010000011.1:0-82262 GCF_904846595.1 Psychrobacter sp. HII-4
GGACTCTTTTTTGCCGCTTCATCGTTAAAAATAAGCGCTTAGAATGACTAAACTTATTATTTTTAACATCGAATCGCCTAAAAAATAGTCGCTGTCAGTGCCATGGTCGAATGTTCAACACGCCCTAGTCTGTCCTCAATAAAAAAACCGATACCTGAGCTTTCAGATATCGGTTTTTATTATTACTGTTGGTTTTATCTTGCGCACTCACCGTTCAGCATCATCTATCTATATGACTTAAGCCGCGATGCAAGAAACAACCCTAGTCGGTACCAAGCTCAAGCAAGCTGGCATTACCACCAATCGCTGTGGTATTGATGGTTTTGACGCGCTCAGTGACAAACCGATGCAGATAGTCAGGCGTGAGCATCTCTGACATGCCGTCCATATCGGTCACACTAATGACTTGCGTCAAGATACCATCGGTGTTGGCCAGCTCTTGGCTGACGGCCTGCACTTCACTATTACTGCCTGCCACTGCGACCTGCGCGAGGCGATCGATGTATAACAGTGTGATGGTTTGTGAGTCGTTGGCGACGCTTAAGACATCATCGCTTACTCCTATCTCATAAAGCACTTTTGCCGCTTCATCGCACATCTCCGCCTGACTTGGGCAGTGTAGTATCACTTCGTTACCCGTCAGCAGGGCGGCGATTAGCTGACCAAGCACTGCCATCGTACGCGCTGACTCACTACCGATGACCATGGTTTTGCCACGAGCCGTCATGTACAGATCATTGGACTCTCCTGTCGCGCCTGTCATACGGTGTACTTCATCTAAGCTTGGCGCAGCGCTCAACAAATGGTTGAATAAGCGCTTGGCTTTATTGGCATCGCCCGTCAGCAAGGCTAACCGAGGAATGGCTGCTTGCAGATAAGTGGCGCGATTGACCGCGCCAAGTAATCGCCAAGACTCACAAACTTGGGCATGATTTTTTTTAAATTCAGTCGCCATCTTGCTACTCCTTATGCGATTGCTGATTGCGTGGATGTTGAAGGTTGATTATCGCTATCTAATTTCATCAGGCGCGCCACATAATGCGGGCCACCAGCTTTGGGGCCAGTACCTGAGAGGCCACAGCCACCAAATGGCTGGACGTTGACCACCGCGCCGATTTGGTTGCGGTTGATATAAGCGTTACCCACCAGCACGCGGCGCTCGATATGCTCGGCGGTGTTTTCGATACGGCTATGAATACCCAATGTCAGACCAAAGCCGGTGCTATTGATGGCATCGATCAGCTTGTTTAGATCGCGTGCTTGATAACGCAAAACGTGCAAGATAGGACCGAAGTGCTCACCGCCTATCACATCAATGCTTTTTACTTCTATCGCTGTCGGTAAGACAAAGGTCGATTTTTCTTGACTGACGACCGAGCTGACACTCATGGGCGTCTGTGCCAAGATCGTCGCGGTTGGCTCAGCACGCATACGCTCGATATGTGCTTCTAGGCCATTTTTTGCATCGGCATCGATTACCGGACCAACATCCGTGGCGGCGTACAGCGGATTGCCGACCGACAGCTCCGCCATATTGCCTTGCAGCAGCTCAATCAAATTATCAGCCATCTCTTCTTGTACACACAAGATACGGCATGCTGAGCAGCGCTGACCCGCTGAGCCAAAGGCAGATAGCACAGCGTCTTTGACCACTTGCTCAGGCAAGGCGGTTGAGTCGACGATCATCGCATTTTGTCCGCCTGTTTCGGCGATTAGTATTGGTAGCTCACCACTGCTTTGTGCATGACTGTTTAAGCTTTGGTTGATACGCTGGGCGGTCTGGGTAGAGCCTGTAAATATCACACCTGCGATATTGTCAGCGGCCGTCAATGCACCGCCTACCTCACCTGCGCCTATTACCAACTGCAACGCTTCTACCGGCACCCCTGCTTGATACATCAGTTGTGCACCAAAATGCGCAATCAGGCTGGTCTGCTCAGCAGGTTTAGCAACCACGGTATTGCCTGCGGCCAGCGCCGCCACGATTTGACCGGTATAGATGGCCAGCGGAAAGTTCCAAGGACTGATACAAACAAAAGTACCGCGCGCTTTATACACTTGACGTGCAGGCTTACCAGACAAGTCTGTAAACTCGTGCACCACCTCATCTAGGCGCTCTGCTTCATCCGCATAAAAACGGCAAAAATCGACCGCCTCTTTGATCTCATCGATACTGTCTTGCATGGTTTTGCCCGCTTCTACTTGGCACAGTGCCATGAGCTCAGCGTAGTTTTCTTCATACAAATCAGCAATCTTACGTAGTATGGCTGCGCGCTTGGCCGCTGACTGCGCTTGCCATGCTGCTTGTCCTGCCACGCCCGCTAGGGTCGCTTGTTGTGCCAGATCAGCATTGGCATAAACCACTTCACCAGCGATCACGTCGTGATTCCAAGGCGCGCGTACTATGTGCGCTTCAAGCTTATTGACTTGACCATCCACTTTATACTCATCAATCGCCGCGCCATTGATGATAGAAGTCGCTGACCATGTCTTGTGCAAGTGGCTATCAATCGCTGCTTTAAACGGTAGCCACTGCGACTCTACAAAGATATTGGGGCCAAAACTGGCGCGGCGCTCGCCATAGATATCTAATGGCAAGGGAATCTCTGGATTGTGCAATGTTGCGTTGGCCAGCAGCTTATCAAAAGGGTGCACGGTCAGCTTATCAATCGGATAAGACTTGTCTAGTAGCTGATGGACAAACGAGCTGTTGGCACCGTTTTCGAGCAAACGACGTACCAAGTATGGTAGCAAGTCTTTATGAGCACCGACTGGCGCATAGATACGCACCGGAATCTGATAGGCTTGCAAGATATGATCATAAAGCGCATCGCCCATGCCGTGTAGACGCTGAAACTCAAAGTCTCGATGCGCACTCATGGTCATGACTGATGCTAGCGTATGCGCATTGTGCGTCGCAAACTGCGGCCAAATCAGCCCGCGCAGATGATCTGATAACAAGAAGCGCGCGCACGCCAGATAGGCTGTGTCGGTGCCTTCTTTTCGTGTCCAGACAGGATAACCTGCCAGCCCTTTTTGCTGAGCCAATTTGATCTCCGTATCCCAGTACGCGCCTTTGACCAAACGTACTGGAATGCGATCACCCATTTCTGCCGCTAACTGCGCCAGCCATGCCAAAACCGCAATCGCTCGCTTTGAGTAGCCCTGCACCACCAACCCTAAGCCATCCCAGCCGGCTGTCAAATTGTCACGATACAAAGACTCAAACAGTTTTAGCGAAATCTCAAGGCGATCCGCTTCTTCGGCATCGATACTGATATCGACATTGACGGCGCGCGCCGCTTCGATCAGTAGCAAACAGCGCTGACGCAGCAGTCCCATAACTTGCGCTTCTTGCGTGGCCTCATAGCGCGGATGCAGCGCCGACAGCTTGATAGATACTGACGGTTTTGGCATACCCTCAGCCACTTTGATATCTGCGGTGGCTTTGATGGCGTGCAGATAATCATTAAAGTACTTTTCAGCATCTTTATGCGTGATGGCCGCCTCACCCAGCATATCAAATGAATAGGTATAGCCTTTATTGCGATACGGCTGACTGTTTTTATTGGCGCCCTCGATGGTCTCCCCCAATACAAACTGATGCCCCATGATGCGCATGGCTTTTTGCATGGCACTACGAATCACCGGCTCGCCCATCTTTTTGGTCATACGATCCAAAAACCCTGTGGCCGTGGTGCTGCTATCGATACTCACGACGCGGCCGGTCATCATCATGCCCCATGTCGAAGCATTGACCATAAAACCATTGTCATTTTTGATGTGTTTTTTCCAGTCAGCCACGCTCATCTTGTCATGGATCAAAGCATCAGCCGTATAATTGTCTGGTACGCGAATCAGGGCTTCAGCCAAGCTCATCAGCAAGATGCCTTCTTGGGTATCAAGGCTATACTCAAGCAATAATGAGTCCACCATTTTAACGGCTTTGCCATCATTGCGTACATGCTCGACCAGCTGGCGTGTTTGCTCAGCAGCGTCATCACGCTCTTTGTCGCTGGGCTTAGCAAGTGGCAACAGCTCTGACAACCAGCGCTCTTCATCCACACAATATAAAGGTGAGATACACGCGTATAGCGCTTTTGACGACTGGGTAATATACTCTGGCGCTAGCAGATCGACAGGCTTAAATAAAATTGGCTCTTGCGGGGTAAACTGGTCTACTGGGTTCATAACAACTCCATAACTATCGTTTAAAAACCATCATAAATGGGGCTTTAGGAAGTCTGATCGTCTTGTATCACCGCTAGTGACAGCGGTTAAATAAATAGCAATCACAATATATGCATGCAGCGATAATCAAAAGACCAAACGGCGCCATCACAAAACGAGAAAATCCAGCATAGGCTGGAAACGGTTAAGTAGGTCGTTCGAGTGTTAAACGGGCTACGTTAACAATACAAAGGCAACAACGAAAAGTTAAGCGGCATTAGTGCCTTCTTCTTGTTAGTAGTGAAAGGAGTGCGATGAGCAGGTTTTGCGATAGCGATATCAAACATCGACGTGTCAAATATGGCGAATCCCTGTCATCTAAGATAATGCAAATTCACTGTAAGAAAAACCTCTACGGCGTTGATTGAGGTGATGCGCTTAACGTCGCTATAATATCATGAAAAAAATTTTCCAACTAACGATATCGCGTATTTTTGACAATTAGTATCTTACTAAAAAACAATCAGTTACTAGTACATTTGCCATCATGACGCCTGAGTTATATTTTTGTGTTTACTATTGTGTGTTAATTGTTTTTTTAATCAAATACTTGGACGCGCCACTTGCTAAAACCTGCACCCTAAAAACCCTCTACTGCGCCCACATAAAAAAACCCTTTTTATCCATATCAGATAAAGAGGGTTTTTACGGATGACAACGCAATATTGAGCCGTTATATCAAGTGTATTTGTATCAAGCGTATTGATAACGCCAAATACTTATAGCAGCACCAGCTTGGCAAGCAAAATAGCCGTCAACACCCATACAGGGATGCTAATCTCTGAAAACTTACCCGTCATCAGCTTGACAGCAGTAAAGGTGATAAACCCAAGCGCGATACCATCAGCGATAGAGTACGTCAGCGGTGTGAGTAACAAGACTACCGCCACTGGTGCCGCTTCGGTTAAGTCTTCCCAGTTGATGTCTTTTAGTGTAAACAACATCAATACCGAGACATAAAAAATTGCGCCAGCAGTCGCATATGCAGGAATCATCCCAGCAAGGGGTGCAAAGAAAATACTCAGCACAAACATCACGCCCACGGTCACTGCCATCAGACCTGTACGGCCACCTGAGGCCACACCTGAGGCGCTCTCTATATAACTGGTCGTCGATGATGTACCTAGCATAGCGCCTGCGACCGTCGCTGTTGAGTCAGCAAGCAGCGCCTTGTCCATGTTAGGGATATTGCCGTCTTTATCGACCAGACCTGCCTTGTTGGCGATACCCACCAGACTGCCTGCAGTATCAAACAAATCGACAAACAAGAAAGCAAAAATCACACTGATCATACCGATATCAAAGGCACCTGCGATATCGAGTTTCATAAAGGTTGGTGCGACAGATGGCGGCGTCGACATGATGCCTGTAAACTGTGTATGCCCTGTAAACAAACTGATCAGAGTAATCGCCAAAATACCAATCGTCACCGCGCCTGGGACTTTTTTGTAGACCAAGCCGATAATAATAAAAAAGCCCAGCGCCGCCATCATCGGTGCAAACGCGGTCATATCGCCTAGCATCACTAGTGTCGCATCACGGCCAACGATGATGCCTGAGCTTTGTAAGGCAATAAAGGCCAAAAACGCACCAATACCCGCCACGATGCCTTGCTTGAGGCTGGCTGGAATGGCATTGATGATCCACTCGCGAATCTTAAATAGGCTTAAGAGAATGAATAAACAACCTGATAAGAAAACAGCGCCTAACGCGGTTTCCCACGCATAGCCCATCCCTAAAACGACGCCATAGGTAAAAAAGGCGTTTAAGCCCATACCAGGAGCCAATGCCACAGGCAATCGGGCATAGATACCCATGATAAAGCAGCCTAATGCCGCTGCCAAACAGGTAGCAACAAACACCGCCCCTTTGTCCATACCAGCTTCTGCCAATACGTTGGGGTTGACAAAGATGATATAAGCCATCGTCAAAAAGGTGGTTATACCAGCGAGGATTTCCGTTTTGACCGTGGTGTTTTCACCGTTGATCCCAAAATAGCGTTCAATTGCATTCATAAGTGTCGCGCCCAGCTTGCTAAGGTATGGCCTTATTTAAAATAAATATGACGTCAGCAAATAGATTGCGACGTCATTATCAAAAAGGCAGCGGTAACAAAGTGCAACATTTTAGAGAAATTGGCGTACAAATTCAATCATTACCCGTGCCTGATGGGTGCAAACAGCTGTTTTCGCTTTATTTATGACTGTTTTGTGGTTTAGGTCATGTGATAAGTCACCAAATCAATCGAAAATAACAACGTATCATTTTTACCGGTTTTATTTACCGTTTAACACTTTAATAAATGACCTTTTTTTCATTTCACAGTACACTACACTAGGACGTGCCCTACCAGTTGTTATTCATCACTCATGAGTCAAATACATGCCTGAATCATTAAACATTATCGACCTTATTACCGAAGCCAGTTTGCTGGTACAAATCGTCATGGCGTTGTTGTTATTGGGCTCGCTACTTAGCTGGGTGATTATTTTTCGTATGAGTGCACGGCTGGGTACTGCCAAAAACTTCGACCAACAATTTGAGACGTGGTTTTGGTCGGGTGAAGACTTGGCCAAGCTCTATCAAGGCGTACAAGGCTCCCCTGATCGGCAAGGGCTTGAGCAGATTTTTTATGTTGGGTTTTCTGAATATTTAAGAATGCATAAAAAACGCCAACCCAAAGACGACATCATCGATGGTGTGGAGCGCAAGCTACGTGTCGGATTGGGTCGTCAGCAGTTATTACTAGAGTCAGGACTGACCACGCTTGCCAGTATTGGCTCAGTGGCGCCTTATATTGGACTGTTTGGGACGGTTTGGGGCATTATGAATGCGTTTTTGGGGCTATCACAAACTGAACAAGCCACCCTCGCTGCGGTCGCTCCTGGCATTGCTGAAGCACTGATCGCCACTGCTATGGGTCTATTTGCTGCGATTCCTGCTGTACTGGCCTACAACCATTTCACCGCCAAGTCTGGCCGTCTGTATGAGTCGCGCGCGCTGTTTTGTGATGAAATGACTGGTATGCTCCAGCGTGAGACCAGCGCTGAGCGCAGCACAAACCGCGAAAACAACCCAAGCTCAGAGGCACCATCGAGTGCCAGTCAGGTGCAAGGACGCTAAGTATATGAGACAAAGCCCCTATCGCCGTGAAAAAAAACCCCTAAATGCAGAGATGAATGTCGTTCCTTATATCGACGTCATGCTGGTACTACTGGTGATATTTATGGTGACCGCGCCGCTGCTCATCACTGGTGTCGACGTGGATCTGCCCAAAGAGCAGACCAACACCATGAGCCAAAGTCAGCTACCAATCATTGTGTCTTTGACGGCGAGCGGCGAGCTATTTATCAGCTATGAAAACAACATTGACATGCCGATTAGTGAGCCTGAGCTGATCAATACGCTGTCCAATCTCCAAACACAAAACAGCAATACTGGCAAGCCACCGGTACAAGTGATGATCAATGCCGATCAAAACAATCAGTATGGCGCTATCATGACATTGATGGCCAGCCTACAACAAGCAGGGATCGAAAAAGTCGGACTACTCACTGGTGCGCCTTTACCGACCCCATCGCTGTGATCGTCTCGCTATTTGTGATAATACAGTGCCAAGCAATGATACAGCAAACCATAGCAAACAATCTGATATACCACGCTCATGAGTAATCACACCATGCATAATGCCCCTGTCGTTTATGTGCCCACCGAGCCTGAAGGCAACGGGCTCACCTTACCTGTGCTGCTGAGCTTGCTCGCACATGGGCTGGTGCTGGGCACCTTGATATACGCGTATCAACATACCGATGTAGAGACAGCAGGTAGTATCGAGACGGTCATGGTCTCGCCAGAGCAGCTCGCTGAGATGCAAGGACAGATATTGGCCAACCGAGCTGCCGCTGCAGAGGCCATGCAAACCGACAGTAGTACAAACGGCATATCCAGCACCTTGCCCCCTCAGACATTTGATAGCGGCTCTACCAGCCAAAGCACTGACCAACCGAATGCGCAGCGAGCACCTGTATTCACACGCTCCGACGATCCTGCGAGGGCATCAATTCTCATGAGTGAGACGCAGCATCAACGTCTGCTTGAGCAAAATCAAGAATATGAACGCCGTATGGCAGAGTGGGCAGCCAAGCTTGATGAAGCCATATTAGAAGAACACGAAGCAGTTGAACAAGATAAAAAAAAGCAGCTGATAGAGGAACAAAGACGGCTGGATGAGTTTCATCGGAAACAAAACAACCCACCCAAGATTACTCGTCCTACGCCTACCGGCCGAAACCTAAAAATTGATACTGGTGGTTCTGGTAGCGCAGGTAAAACCTTTGACTTATCAGAAGGTCAATCTACCCTCCTTGGTGACACGGTCACCACCAGCCCAAACAAAGGCAGTAGCCGAACAGCTGCCAGTGATAACCGCGGTGCTAGTAATAGTGAGATTATCAATTTAATCAGACGCCACTATAATCCGCCCCCCGCCGCAAAAGGCTCTACCCAGCACGCCACATTAATCATCACGGTCAATGCCAGCGGCAGCGTGGTCAATGTCACAGCATCGGGGCCAGACAGTGCGGTCAACGAGGCCGCCAAACAAGCTGTACTCGATCTCGATGGCAGCCTACCGATCGATACTGATGATCCCAGATATCCAACCTTTACCATACAGTTTAAAGGAAGCAACTAACACACAATTTAAGGCACATATTATTGATAACGTTACTTAAATAGCTTGTACCCTAGACGATACTCCCTTATTCTAATAATAAACTAAAACCTATAAAAAACGAGACTTACATTCCCTTAGGAGCCCAACTTACTCATGCTTATCCATAAAAAACTACTTGCCCCTTTATGCATTAGTGTCACCACGTTACTTGCTTCTGCCAGTGTGTTGGCAGCGCCTGTCGTTTTAGAGCTGAACTACGACATTCCGGTACAACAAAACCAAGTCGCGTTTGTACCCTTTGCAGGAGACTCGGTACTATCGCCGATTATTCTCAATGACTTGAGCAAAACAGAGCTAAAAGTCACTAGCAAAGACTTGCCGCAGCCGCCGCATAGTAGCAGCGAGCTGGCAGGCAGCTTGCCGGTCTGGCAAAGCATGGGTATTCCTTATCTGGTGGTGGGCAGCACTCGTAGCAATCGCGGTAAAGTCATCACAGAGTATGAGGTCATCGATGTCAAATCAGGTCGGGTACTACAAGGCAAGCAAAGCCTCAGCGCTGACAACAACAAAGACAGCATGCGCTATGCCGGTCACGTCATCGCTGATAAGGTGTATGAGCTAATTACCGGTACGCCAGGCGACTTCTCAGGACGCATCGCCTATATCGAAGAAGTAGGCACCGGCAAACAAAAAGTCTCACGCCTAAAAGTGATGGATGCCGATGGCGAAAACGCCAAGACCATCACCGAAGTAGCAGGCTCTATCTTCTCGCCTGCTTGGTCTCCTGATGGCAACCGTATCGCCTATGCTATCCAACGCGACCAGTCTTATCCAGTGATTTATATCCAAAACGTGAGTGGCGGCGGTGCCAGCGCACTTACTCCATTTAAAGGCAGCAATCTTAGCCCGTCGTTTTCGCCCGATGGTAGCAAGATACTGTTTTCTAGCAGCTTTGAAGGTAGCGCGCATATCTATGAGATGAGTACCAGTGGTGGCCAGCCCAAAAGACTGACCAACTGGCCAAGCAGCGAGGTACAGCCAAGCTACGCGCCAGATGGCAAATCGTTTGTGTTTGTCAGTGACCGTGCAGGCTTTAATAAGCCGCAGATTTATCGTTATGAGTTTGGCTCAGGGCGCACGACCAAAGTCTCAAACAGTAGCTACGCCACCAGTCCGCAGTTCAGTCATGATGGCACGCAGATCGCCTTTTTGAGTGGGCGAGCCGCAGCGGTGATGAATAGCAATGGCGCGGTGACAGCCAATTTAGGCAATACGGGCATCGATGAAGCGCCAAGCTTTTCGCCAAATGGTAAGCGTGTGGTATATGCCGCTACCCAAGGTGGCAAAGGAGTGCTAATCATCAAGTCCCTAAATGGCGGTGAGTCCTTTGGCAAGTCTGGTCAAGGCGTGATACGCTCGCCCGTTTGGTCAGCCAGCCCACAATAGACTCTCATATCATCAATCCGAGATAAAAACGATGCGGCGACTTTATCTTGGCGACCACAGCATCCACAAAAAACGCCTGATAGTTAATCAGGCGTTTTTGTATGCCAGCGAGCTACTCGCTTGGATCATGGCCTGGTGGATTGGCGTGTCTTAATTTGGCAACATCGGCGGCGGTCACCGTATCGGTAAACCCATTAAGATCGCTGACCACATATTGCGTGACAGCAGCCATTTGCTCATCGTCCATCATCATATGAAAAGACGGCATACCGCGAAAGCCATTAATCAAGATATCGATAATATAATATTTTGACTGCATCTTGCTGTTGTTCGCCAGCGGCGGATAATATCCTGCCCCGTACGCGCCTTGACCTTCGTGCATATGACAGCCTGCACAGGAGTCGTGGTATAGCTTTTTGCCATCGGTGGTGACAAAAGCATTGGTGCCCTCAAACTTTGCCTCCCATTTGCTAAGGCTGGCATCTTGCGCCATACTTGGCAACGAGCTGTCATCGACGACGTTGATCTGCGGGGCTTTTAGCTCGTCGCGACTCATATAGACACCGCCCCAACTGCCCGTATTACGGCTGGCTTGATAATCTGGAGCAAGGTCAGCTTCTTGTACACTGGCCACCGTCTCCACATCATCTGCTTGCTGGCTACAGCCCATTACCACCGCGCCACTCATCACACTCAGCAACATCACAGGCAGCATTTTTGATGTTGTATTCTCCCTGATTGTTTTTTTTACGATTGCATTGTCCATGATAGCCTCTGAATTTTATTGTTATCAATATTAACCAAGCATTTTTGCTTTTTTATGCAGGCGATTGGCGGCGTCTATGCCAGATAAAATAGCGCCTTCTTGCCATGCTGGGATATGAGAGCAATGCTCGCCAGTTAAGACGATACGATTGTCTATGCTGCACAGCGTATCGTAGTGCTGTTTGCGGCTAGATTCGCTCCAGATACCATAACAGCCCAAAGTCCACGGAATGCGATGCCAGACCACTGATGTCCCAGCACGAAACTCTTTGGGATACTGTGGGTGGATGTACTTACCATAAGCCAGTGCGACGTTGATGCGCTCCTGCGGCGTTAGGGTATTAAATTTATAAGAAGTAGCGCCAAAACCATACGCCCCTAATAAAACGCCTGTGCCGTCCTTAAACATATCCTCAGAGGGATAAGCGATTTGGGTAATTGGCATATTGGTATAGGTTAAGCCGCCATAGATCCACTCATCCTCTTCCCAAAAACGGCGCTTAAATTCTAGGCCGACTTTATAAGAAGTATCATAAGGCACTGCCGCCATCGCCTGCTTCATAGGCTTTGAGACATTGATATCAAGCTGGGTCAAAACAGTCAGAGGAATATTGCAGACACACCAGTCCGCCCGTACCGTCTTTACCGGCCCTTCTGGGTTATTGCTATCTACATAGCTGACCGTCACGCCCGTCTCATCTTGGTGAATCTTAGTGACCTTGGCATTAAATTCGATCATATCGCGGCACTCACGCGTAAAGGCATCGCCTATCTTACCCATGCCACCTACTGGCTGAAACATTGTGGGCTGATGCGCATACGTCATATGATTGCTATAAATATCAGACCACATGCCTGAGTCTAGTATCTCACTCATCGGTAATGGTTTTGAGGGTGTCTCTGTCGGCATAAGCCCGCCGCCTGGCAAGACGCTATAACCGCGGTGTTTGCTGGTGGCATTGCTCGCGCGATAACGATAGTCTTTGTCCAAAACGCCCCAGCCTTTTAAGCCCTCTAGTAGCTTTTCTTTATCTTCGGTATTGACTGAGCGATCCAGGCCGCCGACGTTGACCACCTTGGACATCAGCTCTGCGATATTGCCTTGAATATCGTTTTTGACATCCCCTAGGCGCTGAGGGACACCGCCGAAGTGATTGGTCCGATGCAAATAAGCTCGATCATTGGTTTGGATAAACGGCTGCATTTCTACGCCAAATTTTTTGCAGTAATGAAACACTGCATAATGATGGCTCGGTAATCGCCAAGGCCCACCATTAAAATAATTGCCTTCTTCAAAGTCGCACGTCACTTCCGCACCGCCAAGCTCGGTATATCTATCTCCGCTATTTAGTGTCCAGCTACGCCCGCCACCGCGGTTTTGAAACTCCAAAACCTTGACATTATAGCCTGCCTGACGTAGCTCATAAGCGGCCGTCAGACCACCCAAGCCTGCCCCAAGGACGATAATACTAGCGCCCGAAGGTGCCCCTTCAAGCTCCATGGACTCTTGAAATGTCGACTCAGAGGCAAACCCTAGTGTGGTCATCGCCTGATACATCGCCGTTGCTCCGGCTGTTTTACCGATCATGGAGAGCAATTGGCGCCGTGTTGGGGATTGGAGCATGTCTTTCATAATCATATCCTTAAAGTTGGTGCATGACGGTTCGCTTGTGGTTTTTTGCTCTGTGTGGCACCGCCAGTTTGAGTATTGATAGGCTATTTTCCTATAAAGCTATCAGCTTGGTAGCAGACTGATGGTTCTGCTATGCGATACTCAGCGTGTGCGCGGCCGTCTGCCCTATTATTATTTGTGATTGGTTTTGCTAAATAGTCTGGCGTTACTTAGTAGCATCCATGACAAAAGACAGCAAGGTTACGACTGGCGTCTTTTGCGCATGATGGCTCGTATTATGAAGATGATGAGCAAAATCGCTACGATGATGCCAATAATCGCCAGCAAACCTGCGTATTTTATTAAAAACGGCTGCTCATTCCCTGCTGACGCAATACGTTCGACATCAGCAGCACTGACGTCGCTGTCTGTCAGACCGCCGAAGTTTACGCGCACATAATTGGCGATACTGGCAATTTGTTCACTATCGAGCTGGTCGGCAAACCCAGGCATAATCGGTGAGGTATTGGTGCTGCCGACTACCCCATGCAAGATGATATTGACAAGCGCGTCAGGGTTGTCACGGCGAATACTGCTCAGACCGACGATAGGAGAATACTGAGCATCCGGTTGACCATAACCATTGACACCATGGCAGCTACCACATGTCGCTAAGTACAAAGACTCAGGCGAATTACTGCTATTGCCCGCATCTGCTTTGGCCTGAGCCAGATAGTCTTTTTGTGCCAAAAGATCATGAGTGATTGAGTCATTGATAGGGGTTGGCAAGCGTGCCACATCGACAGCTGATACTTTGTCATCTGTCTGCACCGCTGGGATGGCTTTTAGATAAGAGGCAATCGCGCTTAAATCTTCGTGTGTGAGGTACTGCGTACTATGAGCCACGGCCTCACCCATCGGGCCGCCAGCATACGCCCGCTGATCCAGCTCCCCTGTCCGTAGATAGGTGACGATATCCTGCTCACTCCAACTGCCGATACCGCTTGACTCGTCAGGGGTGATATTGGGTGCATACCAATGCCCGAGCTGGGCACCAGATAGGTATTTTTCTTTATCAAACCCCATGGTACTGTTACGCGGCGTATGACAAGTACCGCAATGCTCGAGATTATTGACCAAATACTCACCGCGCTGCTGCGTTGGGCTCAGGCCTTCACGGTTTTCGGTCGATGGCACGTTTAAGAAGTTCCAGCCCAGCATTAGGGCACGGATATTAAAGGGAAACGGCAAATCAGTCTTTTGTTTGGGCGCTTCATCGACAGCGGGCACCGTTTGTAAATACGCAAATAGTGCCTTGATATCTTCGTCCTTCATACCATGATAAGAGGGATATGGCATGGCAGGATAGAGCATATGCGTAGGAGCACGGCCTTTTTGCAAAGCATTTTTTAGGTCTTTTTCGGTATAATCACCGATGCCATAACGTTTTGAGGGGGTGATATTGGTAGAGTAAATATCACCCATGGGAGTCTCTATGGCGGTCCCGCCTGTATAGTCCTCGCCGTGACAGGCCATACAGTCAGCCGCCCGTGCGATATAAGCGCCGCGATTGACCAGCTCGCTATTGGCGGGGCTGACATTGGGCAAGCTGGCATTTGGTAGGGTGGCATCGGCAACGTTGCTGCCTTGCGCCATGACGGTACCAGAGGTCATACCGATGACGAGCATCGATAACATCATAGAAAATGGCTTCATAATATCCTCTTATAGCTGGCATCTAGTTTTAATGATTTGATATTTTTAATTCACTAAGATGTTTTCATTATTGTTATCTTTTAATATTGGCTTCCTGACGTATCTTAAAAATCCATTTTTCCAGCATATGACTTATCAAATAATTTTTGACCAGATAATACATCTGCGTTGACCATCACTTATTTGGCACTGTATATCCTCTTTAAAGTAGCAGATAACGCACTCATGGCCAGTATATTGCGCTTATTTATTATCTTTTACTGATTTTACTGATTAGCCTCTGCTCTAAATCAGCCTTATAAATGGTTACTCGATACTCTCTACTCCCTTACTAATGTAAAGCTATTTTTCTGCTATTGCTTGCGTAGTAACTTATTACCCCCATTTTTTTACAAAAGTTAAAAAACTACCTGAGCCGACTCGCTTATATTTTTAATAATATACAAAAGCATATTTTATAAAACAGTTTAGAAATATAGCAATCAAAAACAATGGCTTACCTTAAACATTCATTTTTATATTTTATTAAAACGCACCATAATCTTGTATAATACTAAAACGCTGGCGTTATTTTTTACTTTGGCCTGCCTTTACTGTACATAATAGATACATTGCTGGATGCTGTATCGCCTATTAGACCTGTCATACAGTAATATCGCTTACTTATATTTTTCTATGTTTATATGATTTGCGCCGACTTTTTTGTGGTTGGCAGGGCCCTTTTTGAGATTTTATTATGAAGTCACTATTTGCTTTATTGAGCACGATGATGCTGCTATCAGGCTGCCAGTCGTTTCAGTTTGTCGAAAGTCCTATTCCTGTCACCTCTGTGCCTACCACTCTGCACGCTCACGTTCATGAGGCCAAATAAAAACCTCTATAGTCGATTGGATATAAAACCAAAAAAAGCAGACAACATTGGCTGTCTGCTTTTTGGATACTATAGTCAGTTCGAAATAAAGTCGATACGCTCATATGCACGTGCAACTGGTACAATTTTTACTTGCTTGCTGTGTCTACGCTGACAGATGCGGCGCAAAATTCATACCAGCTGCACTGTATCGGTTTTAAAGTAAATTAACTATATTTAAGTTAAGAGAGAATAATCACTGATGCTCAAACCATCCTCAAACCGACATAATCAGCTTAAAACAACATTGTTAGAAATGTAGGATGCGCCGCCTCTGTGGGAGCAGCACGTACATAAAACTTATACCAGTAGCGCCCTGTCACCTTTAGAATAAATCGACTATATGAAATAAACGGCCATATGATATGGCAAAGCTGATACTAGGGTCTACTATCGGCTGGCTGATGTTTGATAATGGTCTTAGCCAAATGATTGCCAAACCAAATCGCGGTATCGATATCGCCAGGTCCTGGCGTCGTTTCAGGCGGCCCATCAAGCGACTGGGTCATCAAGCCCAAAAAGCTCGACAAACGGTTGAGGTCTGTCGCTTCGTGCCCCGTTGGCATTAGCGGCAAGCCAATCCAGTTCATACCATGCTGCATCGCATACAAGGATATCTGCTGTAAGACTGCGAGCTTATCCCCGCTTAAACCACCTGAATTGGCAAAAGCGGCAGCCCATTTGCCCTCCCATTTTCGGTGGTACCAGCGCTTTGAGGTCTCGTCCATAAAAGTTTTGAACTCAGCGGTGACACTGCCCATATAGACTGCACTGCCAAATACCAACAAATCTGCCTGATCGACAAACGCCCAATCGATGTCGTGTATATCAATCGCGCGTGCCTGATCGGCGGGCAACTGAGTACGCGCACCTTGTACGATCGCTTCTGCGACGCGCTTGGTATGACCATAGTTACTATGATAAATAACCGCCATCGTTACGTTAGGCGGGCTTTGGAGAGCGGCAGCTGACGCAGAGGCTTCGGTTGATGTGTTCATACAAACTCTATAATGATAAATAAAAATAAAAAAAACGAAAATAAATAAAGGCCAAATCAGTGACCAATCAAACGACGTATCGTCTATGACATCTCGCCGCCCGTATGGCTCACAGCGCCACGCACGATAATCAGTGCCATCCGCCCAGTCGCAGGCTGCTGCAAGTGGGTTTGCCGACGATAGGAATAATAGTGCGAGTCGGCATAGCTGCAGCTAATCGGCGCTTTGTTTGCTAGGTTCACGCCCGCATGGCTGAGCTGGTCGGCGGCTATCTTAGGCAAATCTAGTGTGATCTTATCTTTACAGGCAGCAGAATCGGTGGTTTGATGCGCCGCTGACGTGGCCACATACAACTGATCAAAACGCTCCGTACCGCTTAGGGTATGCGCAGGTAATGCCTGACTGTCTCGGCATCCTGCCAGTAGCTTGTCTCGCACGCGGCTGTCTACTTCGTAGTTGGCTTGGCTGATACACACCCCTATCCACGCCTGAATTTCTCCTGCCTGCGTAAAGCGCTGCACCGCCGCTGGAATGACACCGCCCGCCAGCCCTTGCCAACCAGCATGAATCGCGGCAATCTGACCACTGGCAGGTTGGTACAGTACCACAGGCACACAGTCAGCGGTCATGATAGCCAGCCCTAACCCTGCTTGTTGACTGACCATGGCGTCCGCTGCCGCGGGCTGCATACTTAGCGGACAAGCATCGACATCATAAACATGCTTGCCATGAACCTGATCGACCCAATGCAAACGCTTAATATAGCGGCCTTGAGCGCGGTCAGTCACTAAAGCGTCAACTGGCCTGAGCTGCTCGTTGATGGCCGCCAATACGCGCATGCGGTTGCCTAGTACCCTAACTGCATGATCATTGACATGCAGGCCTAAATTCAGCGCACCGTAGTTTGCCTGAGCGGTTGATTGCTGGCTTTGATATAAATCACTACTAATATCTGTATCTGTCTCAAGACAAGCGGCCGTTTGAAAGACCACCACATCATCAATGTGTGCCAGCACTGTCATTGGCAGGTTTTTTGTCATAGCAGCTTCCTGTCTCTTAGCACGAGTTAACGATAGCTCGCGTTAACAATAGTATGACGGTTACTCGTCATCGTAACCATCACTTAATACCGAAATAAGCGTTTGCATGTCTTCTGGCAGCGGTGTGGTGACTTCGATATCCTCGCCTGTGGTCGGATGGACAAACCCTAACGCATAGGCGTGCAACGCCTGACGCGGAAAGCTGCTAATCGCTTGACGCTGGGCATCGCTTAAACCTGCGCGTAATTGACGACGCCCGCCATAGACACGGTCACCAACTATCGGATAAGTAATATGGCTCAAATGCACACGTATTTGGTGAGTACGACCCGTCTCCAAACCGACGTCTAATAGACAGTAGTTTTCATTCAGCGGGGTCACCTCTAACAAATGAGTGACCGCCTCACGCCCTGCTGTCATCACAGTCATTTTTGTACGCTGATTACGGTGGCGACCAATTGGCGCATCGATACGGCGATGACGTAGCAGGCTTGCCGCATCTCCTGCGACTACGCACTGATAATGACGATAGACAGACTTGTCTTTTAACTGTTCCATCAAGGCCATTTGGGCGGGTTTGGTTTTTCCTATCAGTAGTAGCCCTGAGGTGTCTTTATCGATACGGTGCACCAGACCTGCACGCGGCAGATGGTGCTGCTGCGGATAATGATACAGTAACGCATTGACCAAGGTGCCCGTCTGATTGCCCGCGCCAGGATGGACGACCATACCGACAGGCTTGTCAATCACCAGCACATCATCGTCTTCGTAGACGACATCGATGGCGATATTCTCTGGTTGATCTTCGCTGTGCTGCTGCAAAGTCGTGGACAGATGCAGCACATCTTCAGCTTTGACACGTACTTTGGGTTTTTGGACTTGACCATTGTGTAGCAGGCTACCATCACTGATCCAGCCTTGTAATTGCACTCGCGAAAAATCCGTAAAGACTTGCGAAGCCAGCTTATCAATACGCAGACCAGCCTCGTCTTCTGTGACAGTATGGATCACATTCACCACGGCTTGGTCAGCGGCTGGCGCATCATCATCCTCACTATCTTCAATGACATCACCATCGTCACCATCGTCGCTGTCATCGCCCTCTTCATACGCAAGTATCTCGCTATCTTCGGGCGCGGCCTCCTCTGCTGCTACACTATCATGTAGCGGCTCATTGAGTGTCATCTGCGTGTCATCAGTTGGCTTACTATCATTCAAAACATCATTTGGCATCGGGTTTGGTGACTCTTGCGCTATTGAATCAGTCATGAGCGAGTGATTCGATATTGGATGGGTGGAAGGGTTTGTCATAGCATCATTATTCATCATATGTTCATACCGCTGACATGGGCCAATAAGTCGATTTTGTCAGGCGGTCTTTATCTGCTCTCTTTGTTTACTGTGGACATACTTTGGCTCAGACATCCTGTTGACTTCCTCCCCTCCCTAAAGTGAGGGAATTCCTACTAAAGACGGCCAAGCCCGACCGCGAGAATGTTTTTTGCTCCATTAACATCTCTGTTATGGGTCGTTTTACAAGAACGACAAAACCATACTCTTATACCAAGACCTGTTCTACCTTTTGGACTGTCTTGGCGGGAGCCGCAACACGAGCAGGTTTGGGTGCTGTACGCTTCATTGACTTCGATATAGTGGCAACCTGCGTTCGCGCATTTATAATCCAGTTGCCGTTTAATCTCAAACCAACCCGCATCATAGACGGATTTGGCCAGTTTGGATGAAGTGAATGATGTTGATTTGATTTTACCAACAACGATTAAGCTGTTGGCCTTAACAAGCTTTGATGTGAATTTATGGATCAAATCTTGACGGGTGTTTTTAATCTTGGCGTGTATCGCACGGACTCGCTTTTTATTCTTAGCTCTTTGAGCAATGGCCAGTTTTTCTGCGTATTGATGGGTCAGCTTAGTGGTTAGAACATCACCATCACTACTGACTGCTGAATCCTGACAGCCTAAATCAATACCGACTTGGCCAGTACCGCACTTAGTCTTTGGAAATTCTTTGACGGTGATACAGGCGTACCAGTGACCACGTGCGTCTTGCACCAACTCACAAGTGTTGATGCTGTAGAGGGCTAGGTTATAGCTATCCCACAGATCAATGATTAGTTTTTTACCCTTAGCAAGGCTTAGCTGAATGGTAGATTTGAGGCTTTTCTTGCCTGACTGACGAGTTGATAGGTGTTTTACGGCTGTCTTTTTAAAAGGAATCCAGCCCAAGCTTCTTCTCTTGGCCTTTGGGTTGTTGGTGCGCCAGTTGAGTTTGGCTTTTTTAAACTGTTTTCGGCTTTTGGAGTGAACCTCACTAATCGATTGCAAGGTTTGGCTATGCAAGTTTAAATATTCGCCACTGCCTTTGGTATAAGCGGCCAAGTCATAGGCTGAAAAAAATTGACCTGTGCGCTTAAGATGTTTAAAACTTAGCTCATTGACGTAATTCCAGACAAAATTAACTGCACCAGCTAAGATATTGAGCTGAGTGGCATGTTTGTCTTTGATGCGTAGTTTGAGCGTTTTCATGGAATAATTATGATCTTAATGCAATTGGTTATCAAGGTGTTCGCCATACTGGACGACAATGGCTGACGCCTGATATCTACGCCCTAGAAGGATGTGGTTTTACGGCATTGGATGATAAAACCCTATATTAACTGCTTGTTACAGGCTATCATTCGTTCAAAATAATATGTCATTTTTAAAGTGTATCGACTATCTCCAAAGCACTGCCCTCACAAAAAAAAGCAAAAACAATATCATCATAGTGTATCATGCTCAGCGCCTAAGCCCTATAGATGCAGTACAGTATCTGTCAGATTTTGCGCCTCATAGGTCAGTCAGTAATATCGCTTAACTCTCTGAAATATAACATGGCTGTAATTTACTGTATATTTGTCATCGTCAGGGGCATTGCTTATCGCTCGCTAAGGCCGCTCATGCTAAACTGCAAAAATCATCGAGGGTCTGCTATATTGTCAGTGTCAAGCAGGCGCAGCACAAGCACGCAGCCGCCAAAATATGGCATGTATGGTGATGGGCATAAAGATAAACCATAGACGAAGCACAAGTTATTATATAAAGTAAGCCATATTTTGCTGTATGCTATGGGGCTGTCTTTTGATATTGGCATGCTCAATAACAGACCATGAGCCGGTGCCTAAGCATCGTTTTTTATTATTAACCTTTTATATAGCATGGTAGCGCCGCTACTATTATGCGTCCTGTGTCGGAGAAAAAGTATGCAAGCTGTTGGCAATACGTTTATCAAACTGTCCTCAATCACCCTACTGGCGCTGAGCGTAAACCTTGTGGGCTGTCAGACCTTTAAAAATCTGACTGGCGGCAAAGACGTCGACGCGGTAGAAACGGCAGAGAAATCCGAGCAAGCTTACTATAACGATGCGATTACTCAGATTGATAAAGGACGCTATACCCAAGCGATCGAAGATTTGACCAATTTGCGCACTTTTTATCCCACCGGTCAGTATGCAGAGCAAGCGCTGCTCGACATGATGTATGCCCAATACGAAAGCGGCAAATATGAAATGGCGGCGGCCAGTGCTGAACAGTTTATTCGTCTATATCCTTCTAACCCACAGGTCAGTTACGCTTACTATGTGCGCGGCGTTGCCAATATGCAAGGCTCATCTGAGGGTCTTAAACTGTTTAAGCTCAATCAAGCCGAACGTGATACAGCCTACTTCCGTCTGGCCTTTGCCAATTTTCAAGAGCTTATCAACAAATACCCAAACAGCCCATATACGCCAGATGCTGCGCAGCGCATGACGTTTATTTATAATCAATTTGCCGAAAGTGAGATGAGTGCAGCCAGATGGTATATCGAGCGCGAAGCCTATGTGGCAGCAGCCAACCGTGCCAAATGGGTGTTTCAATATTACCCACTCAGCGAATCTATCCCAGAAGCCATCGCTGTCCTTGCTTATAGCTATGACAAGCTTGGCATGACGGACTTGGCAAATGAATATAAGACGCTGTTGCAGATCAACTACCCCACGTGGCTGACCCGTGATGGCCGCGTGAAGCTAAGTACCAAACGCGACCGTAGCTGGTTTAATAAGCTTACCTTTGGTCAGCTTGGACGCTCAGGCATGAAAGACACCTCGGTGGCGACAGGTGAGTACAATGGCGCAACCAAAACCCAAATAGTGCGCAATGCTCAGCAGCTCAGATTGCCCGCGAACAACACAGCAAATACCAATACAGCGCCAAGCAGCGCATCGACTAACAGCGCGCCTACCCGTAATCGCGGTATCAATATAGGTCTGGGCTTGCCTGAAGCTGAAACGGAGCGCGTGACCGATCAAGCCAGTACAAGCTCTACCGCCAGAGAAGCAAACGTCGATCCGCAAAACACCAATCCGGTACGCCGTACGACACCCGTAGAATAGGCGGTTTTTTAGCCCACAGTTTCTGACATCATAAAATAAGGTCAACACATTGTTGGCCTTATTTTTCTGTTTTTGTATGATAGCCAGACGCGCATAAACGCATATAGACACATATATCCATCAAAACCACTTACTTATGGTAAACTGTTTTTTGTATGAGCATCCCTAACCATATCCTTGAGCAACTAAACAGCCAAGCTGACTTGATCAGTATCATTGGTCGTCATACCACGCTCAAACGTGCAGGTAATGAGTATAAAGGCTGCTGCCCCTTTCATGGCGAAAAATCGCCATCGTTTTATGTCAATCCACAAAAAAACATTTATCACTGCTTTGGTTGCGGGGTCGGCGGCAATGCCATCAGTTTTTTGCGTGATTATGAAAGCCTTACCTTTATTGAGGCGGTCAATGAGCTATCCAAACAAACGGGCATTGAAGTCCCGCAAGAAGAACAGCGAAATGTGAGCTATCAGCGCATCAAGCAGCCGCCTACTACGAAATCAGCGGCGCGGCCAATTAGCAAGTCACAAGCTGATAGTCCCTCATCACCACATAGGTCTTTTGATAATCAAGAGCAAACAAATCATACCCACTATGCCGAACAGCCGGCCCACGATAGCCATGGCTATGACGATTACCCACCCTTAGCCGCCTATGACTTGGCCCCTTATGCAGCAGATGACTGTGGCTCAGACTACCCAAACGACGCCAGCTACCCGCCCGCTTGGCTAAGCGACTCAGATAGTGCTATGGGTTTTGATAGTGTCAACAGTATCAATGAAGGGGCGCTTGATCAAGAAGGCAACTTGTACGATCTGCTCGAACAAATCCAGCAGTTTTATCAGCACAATCTGACCACGCATCCGCATGCCAAGCACTATTTTTTGTCACGCGGTATCACAGAGGATACATTTGAGACCTTTGGTCTTGGCTACGCGCCCTTTGGCTGGCAGCACCTTGAGCATCAGTTTCCGCAGGATATCGAAGGCCTAAAAGCCCTAGGACTGGTGCGGCAATCTGAGTCTGGCCGCGACTACGACTTACTACGTGATCGGGTGATTTTTCCAATTCGAGACAACCAAGGGCGCACCATCGGCTTTGGCGGTCGAGCGCTCGATGACGAGGTGAAACCCAAATACATCAACTCATCAGACTCGCCTGTATTCCATAAGCAGCATGTGCTGTATGGTTATTATGAGTCTCGCCAGCAGCGCGCCGACAGCTGGCTGGTGGTCGAAGGCTATATGGATGTCATCGCTCTCTACCAAGCGGGCATCTATGGCGCGGTGGCGTCCATGGGCACCGCCATTAATGAAAGCCAGATATCACGCCTATTGACGCTCAACCCGACCCTCACCCTGAGCTTCGATGGCGATAGCGCAGGGCAAAAAGCGGCTTGGCGCACCCTTGAGGTGGCACTGCCGGTACTCAGTGACGACAAAGAGCTGCGCTTTTTGACCCTACCCAATGGCCATGATCCTGATACCTTTATCAAGGCTCAGGGCAGCGATGCCATGCGCGAGCAAATCGTAAACGCCATGCCATTGTCGCAGTATATTTTTGCCTATCTTAGTGAGCGCCACGATTTATCCTTGGCAGAAGGCAAAGCCAAGCTGATGTCGCAAGTGCGCTCATTGACCGCGGCACTGCCCAAAGGCAGTAGCTTTCGTTACTTGCTAAACAACGATATTTACCAAAAGCTTGGCGGCAGACGCAACCAAAACAAAGACGCCAAAGATGCGATGCTAGATTTTGATGGTGAGATGACCATCAGCCAGCAGTTGCAGCTGTGTTTTTTGTTTCAGCCGCGGGCGTTGCTCGATGACCCAATAGAGTCGATTTGGCGGCAGGCAGGTATTCATGATTTGCAGCTACCTGCCCATATCAGACAAAAAACCTCAGCCGATACCTTGCGGCCTTTGGCGTGGCAAGACTTGCAAGATAACGAATTGCTGGATATCGTCAGCACCATCACGCGCTGCTTAAAGTACTTGCCTGCAGATGTAAACGCGGCTGCTCATTTTGTCATGTCCAATGTCCAGCCCGGCACGCAAGAAAACCTAAGCCGTAGCTGGAGCGGTTTTTATCGCGCCTTGACGGCGCGCAATATCTTAAGCCTCGATGGTCTCATTGAAGAGCTGGTCAGCCAGCTACTTGAGCGCAGCATGAAGAAAAAAATACAAGATTTGATAAAAAACCCTGACCATATCAAGCTGGCGATTGTCCGTAAGCAGACCCAACTGCTAAATGACTGGCTACGCGCGCAGCAAGCCGAGCAGTCAGCACAGATGACCACGGTCTAGGGTCGATTGATGTATGGGGGATGACAGTTTTGAAAATGTTATTTTTAAAAATAATGCCTTTAAAAATGCCTTTTTAAAATAATAATTAGACCTGCTAAAAACCGCTGGTTGTTATTAAAAAAGCACATCCCCTTTAAAAGTATGGCCGTCGCCCCCACTACTAGTGATTATGCCAAATAGCCTGCGCACGACTTGATAAGCGGCTAAATAAAAAGACCGCAAATAATCAGTAAAAAACCATTGGTCACCATCACTACCTCGTGCTTGATGACTGCGGTCTGTGGTAAACTGTAGCGCTGCGTATTGACAGCCTTGTTTGCTCTCTGCTGATTGGCAGATGTCTTTAGATAGATTTTAGGGCGTGTCCTCATTTTTTAGCCCATTTGTGTGACTATCGACTGAATTGAGGGTATGTCCTAATACCGATATTGCGTCTTGTTTTAGTACTTGATGTTTTTTAAGTTTTTAGCTGTTTTTAGCAAAATTATTGTAGTGTTTTGAGCCTTTATTCATATCCACTCATTTTTGATATTATTGACAACCTCTACGCCATATTTTGATCAATCGATTGATAAGATCAACGCACCCCGTAAGCGATAGTGAGTCACAATATAAAAATGTCCGATGCAAGTAAGCGAGTATTTATGAAAGATAAGTCAGTTTCTCAGTCCACATCTCAACTGGCCACCTTAATCCAAATGGGCAAAGAGCAGGGGTATCTTACCTATGCTGAGGTGAATGACCAACTGCCAGACTCTATTACCGAAAGCGATCAGATCGAAGATATTGTGCAGATGCTGACAGACGTTGGTATCAAAATCTTTGAATCTGCGCCTGATGCCGATGACATCTTGATGAACGATGACTCAAGTGATGATGACATGGCAGCAGACGAAGCAGCGGCTGTACTCGCCTCTGTTGAGACTGAGCCTGGTCGCACCACGGACCCTGTGCGTATGTATATGCGCGAGATGGGCACGGTCGATTTGTTGACCCGCGAAGGCGAGATTGCCATCGCCAAGCGTATCGAAGAAGGTATTCGTGACGTGCAGCATGCCATGGCTTACTGGCCAGGTACGGTGCAGTTCGTCCTTGACGAGTATCAAAAAGTACAAGATGGTGAAAAGAAACTGTCCGATGTCATCACAGGTTTCTTAGACCCTGAAACTGAAGAAGACAAAATTACCGCTCAAGAAGCCAAAGAAGAAAAAGAAAATCCCCCCGTTATCAAAGCCAAGGTCAATGCCAAGGCAGCCGCGCTTGACGATGAGGACGACGAAGACGAAGACGACGTGGAAGAGGAAGCGGAAGAAGAAACCAGCGGCCTTGATCCAGAAGAAGTCCGTCTGCGCCTAGAAGAGATCGAGCACTTATTTATCAAAGCCAAACAAGCCTTGCTTGATTATGGCCGTGGTAGTGTCGAAGCAGATGCTGCCTATGCGTTATTGGCTGAGCGTTTTATGATGCTCAAGCTTAATAACCGCTTGTCAGATCAAGTCATGGCCATCATGCACGATGTCTATGACGATGTGCGTAAGCAAGAGCGTCAAATCATGCGTTTGGTGATTCGCCGTGGTCGTATGCCGCGTGACGAGTTCCGTAAGACCTTCCCTAGCAACGAAACCAACGTCGATTGGCTCATTGAGCGTATCAAAGGTAAGCCTGCGTTTGCCGGCACCCTAGAAAAAGTCACCGATGATGTGATCTTATTGCAACGTCGTATCCGTGACTACGAGCAGCAGCTCGACATGAAAATCCACGACATGAAAGACGTCGCCCGCCGTATGGCCGTCGGTGAGGCAAAAGCGCGCCGCGCCAAAAAAGAAATGGTCGAGGCCAACTTGCGTCTGGTTATCTCTATCGCCAAAAAGTACACCAACCGTGGTCTACAATTCTTGGATCTCATCCAAGAAGGTAACATCGGTCTGATGAAGGCGGTCGATAAGTTTGAATATCGCCGCGGTTATAAGTTTTCGACCTATGCGACATGGTGGATTCGTCAGGCGATTACCCGCTCTATCGCTGACCAAGCGCGTACCATCCGTATCCCTGTGCATATGATTGAGACCATCAACAAGATAAACCGTGTCTCTCGTCAGCTGCTACAGGAGATGGGACGCGAGCCGACGCCTGAGGAGCTAGGCGAACGCTTAGAGATGGACGAAGTCAAAGTCCGTAAGGTGCTCAAAATTGCCAAAGAACCGATCTCGATGGAGACGCCTATCGGTGATGACGAAGACTCGCACCTAGGTGACTTTATCGAAGATGGTACCATCTCAAGCCCTGTTGACGATGCCACGGCAGCTGGCCTACAAGAAGCCACGCGTGATGTATTGGGCAATCTCACCGAACGTGAAGCGCGCGTGTTAAAAATGCGCTTTGGTATCGATATGCCAACCGATCATACACTAGAGGAAGTCGGCAAGCAGTTCGATGTCACCCGTGAGCGTATCCGTCAGATCGAAGCAAAAGCCCTGCGTAAACTGCGCCACCCTTCGCGCTCTGAGCATCTACGCTCTTTTTTAGAGAACGACTAAGTTATCGGAGTCTAGATAATAGATTTCAAGTATTTGCTAACACTAAACTTGCTAACATAAAAAAGCTGAGTATATCTCAGCTTTTTTTGTGTCTACTCATTGTGTCGGTCTATGTATCGAGGCCGCTTATTCATTTCATTCAAAAAATCATTGCCTTTATGTATTATTGAGCGTATAACCACCTAGCACAGCTAGCGCTGTATACCGATGCGTATCTGGGCGTGATCGACAGCTTGAGTGTGGAGCTGCTGTATGCAGAAGGACTATATGAGCGGCGTTTTAAAGCCATGCTCATGCTTTATCACACTGCTATTAAACAGCTGACAAAAAAATAGATTTTTAAATCTAGGTCACTTTTATATATAGTCGATACACTCTAAAAATGTCATAGCGCTACTGGGATGCTATTTTTAAACGTAGGTTGCGCAGCCTCTGGACACGCAGCACGCAAGTAAAATTTATACCAGTAGCGCGTTTAAATCCATAACAGTTTCACATCCAGCTAACTATATGGTTATTTGAGCATCACTTGCTAATGGTGGCTGTTCTCGCCTATCATAGAGCGGATTTACTTTAAACGCTATTTTATCGTTATTATTAAAAAATAAACCTTAAAAACAAACCTTGTCGGGGTGCTTTGATTTTTTTGTCGTCAATCAAAATCATGGCTGAGAGTTACCCGCGAACCTGATGCAGTTAGCACTGACGTAGGAAACAAGCGTGCCGATATATAAGTCACATTGACGCCACAACTTGCCAATCTATGTTATTTAGACTGGCAAACGAGTCATGTCTTTTCACCTATGCGCCCTACGCTTTGCTTACTGGTATTTTATAAAGGTAAGTAAAAACCATGAACTACCAAACACTACGTCACCGCTGCCCCACGTGGGATGACTATATTCAGCATGACTTTGTCAAACAATTGGCCGACGGCACCCTCGCCCCTGATAGCTTTCGCCACTACCTTGTCCAAGACTACCTATACTTAATTCACTATGCTCGCGTGATGGCGCTGAGCGTGTATAAGAGCGACACACTGGCACAAATGCGCGTCGGTCAAGCAGGGCTAAACGCCATGCTCGATATGGAGATCGGCATGTATCTAGACTTTTGCCGTCTTTGGGATATCCCTTTGCACGAGGTCGAGGGTGCGCCTGAATCTGCTGTTACCATCGCCTATAGCCGCTATATATTAGACGCTGCCATGTCAGGCTCTTTGGCGGCGCTGTATGCCGCGATTGCGCCTTGTCTGATGGGTTACGGAGAGATTGGCAAGCGCATTAAACAAGCTGGATTTATCGCCGGCAACCCTTATCAGCCTTGGATTGATGTTTTTTCTAGCGATGACTTTCAGGCCATTACCGCGCAAAACGAAGCACAGATTGACCTGCTATTGGCAGATGCCAGCCCAGCACAGGCCGATAAGTTCCAACGCTTATTTGACACCGCCGCGCGGATGGAAGTCAGCTTCTGGCAGCAGGCGTTGGACTTGTCTTAGACTGTATTTTTTATAGTAGGGTTCACCAACTTTAAATCAACGATAGTCCTACTCGCATCGTATCTTATACATTCATTTTATTTAAAATTGATGATAAAACAACAACCACCCTCAAGGAGAGATTTTATGGCAGCATTTGACGAGCACGCCAGCGCATACGACAGCTGGTTTTTGGACAACCAAAACTTACTGGCCAGCGAGCTAAAGCTAGTGGCGCACTTTTTGGATAAGGACAGTGAGATACTGTCTATCGGCTGCGGTAGTGGTCTGTTTGAGATGCTACTGGCCAAGGATTATGACATCCACATCAAACACGGCATCGAGCCGTCAACAGATATGGCAAAAATCGCTGAAAAACGCGGCTTGCTAGTAGATGTCAGCCCTGCCGAAACCAGTGAGATTGCGCCCAATAAATTTGACATCATTATGTTTAACGGCAGTGTCAGCTATATCAGCGACTTGGACTTATGTATCAAAAAAGCCTTTGACGCGCTAAAGACTGGCGGCAAACTTATCCTCATTGACGTCCCAAAAGAAAGCGGCTTTGCCAGTCTTTATAATCTGGCCAGTGCGGTAGATAGCTGGGCGCATCCCCTGCTCGCGCACATCTCCCCTGCCAACCCCTATCCTATCGAGCTGGTCCGCTCTGCCAATTGGCGCACCTCTGATGAAAAAATCAAACTGATGCAGGCCAATGGCTTTACCGACTTGCAGTACGCGCAGACCCTACTGACCCACCCTATGTATGCCAATGACCAAGTGCAAGAGGTCATCGAAGGGTATGATCGCGGTGATTATGTGGCTATTTGTGGGTATAAAAAGTAGCTGTGGCCAAAGACACTTGAATAATACCAGCTGCGCCATCATAAACAGCACAATGTATTTTTATAACAGCGAGGCAAGATTATGAGTGACGACCCAAAAGATAACGGCCAAAACCCGACTGCTCACCGAGCGGTCAATGTCACTAACCTAACCCCTAATGACGGTGTGCTAAAAGGCAAAAAAACCGATATCCAAAACCCAGAGCTGTGGGATTTTCCGATGAACTACCCGATGAGCATCATCGGTCATGAAGGCGAGCATGAGACCTTACTGAACGAAGTTAAGCTTATCCTCGGTAGTCAGTTCCCTGATTTTGATTTGGCCTCGATAGATGTCAAACCCTCAAAAACAGGCCGCTTTCACTCAGCACGCGTCAATCTGTATCTGACCGAAGCTGAGCAAGTAAACACGCTGTATGCTGCTCTTGATAGCGCCAAGACTGTCCGCATGGTGTTGTAGGGCTTTTTGTCACGATAAGCGCTGCTAACCGACGAGCTGATGGACTTTTAAAAAAACCAGTCCGTTTTTCGTCTAAATCGTCACTCATATGGGTGGCGATTTTTTATGGTCTGCTGTACAATCTGCGTCCGCATCGTGCAGCTGCAAAACAAGGCTATAGATCAATTTTTTGGGCGGCAATAAAAAGTAAATGTCTACCACATTTTTACAAAAAAAATTATCCACGAGGCTATTCGCCCCTAACCCTTATGCCATCACCCTTTGCCAAAATTGGCGGCATCGGCAACCTCTTAGCAACATAGATTGCCACTAAAATCAATATAGCATTTTTAAAAATTTCCCGCTATATTGTGCCTACCTACTAACAAATACGCTATATGTAGTGCTCAGTGAATTTTTAATTTACTACGAGCAGCGGTAGAGTTTTGCCTAAAAAAACACCCTACCACCACAAGACAGCTATAGCGTCATAAAGCATGCCAGCGGGCTCTTTCCGCTTTGCATCACAATAAGCAATCAACTTAAGAGGGCGGTATGACACATATTGATAATATTCAAGTAACCAAACGCGACGGACGCCTAGAGCCTATAGATTTGGATAAAATTCATAAGGTGATCGAATGGGCCGCGCACGATTTAGATAATGTGTCTGTCTCACAAGTTGAGCTAAAGTCGCATATTCAGTTTTATGAAGGCATCAAAACCCGTGACATTCACGAAACCATCATCAAGTCTGCCGCAGATTTGATCTCTGAAGAGACGCCTGATTATCAGTATCTGGCCGCGCGCCTTGCTATCTTTCACTTGCGTAAGATTGCGTATAACACATTTACCCCGCCGCACCTATTTGATCATGTGACGACTCTGACAGAGGCAGGCAAATACGATGAGCATATCCTAGCCGACTATAGCCGCGCAGAGTTTGATGAGTTAAACGAGTACATCGACCACTGGCGCGATATGAATCTTGCCTATGCCGCAGTAGAGCAAATGGCAGGCAAGTACCTCGTACAAGATCGCGTCACCAAGCGCGTTTATGAAAGCCCGCAGTTTTTGTATATGCTGGTCGGTATGTGCCTGTTTGCCAACTACGACAAGGCCAGCCGCTTAAGCTATGTCAAACGCTTTTATGATGCGACCTCACAGTTTAAGATTTCCCTACCGACGCCTATCATGTCGGGTGTGCGCACGCCATCGCGTCAGTTTAGCTCGTGCGTACTTATCGAATGCGGCGATAGCCTAGACTCTATCAACGCCACCACCAGCGCCATCGTGCGTTATGTGTCACAGCGCGCTGGTATCGGCATCAACGCTGGTCGTATTCGCGCCCTTGGCAGCCCTATTCGCGGCGGTGAAGCGCAGCATACTGGCTGTATTCCATTCTATAAATTATTCCAAACTGCGGTGAAGTGTTGCTCACAAGGCGGCGTACGCGGCGGTGCTGCAACGCTGTTTTACCCACTATGGCATTTAGAAGTTGAATCACTCCTTGTACTCAAAAACAACCGCGGCGTCGAAGACAACCGCGTCCGTCATATGGACTATGGCGTGCAAATCAACAAAACGCTATACACTCGCCTGATCAAAGGCCAAGACATCTCGCTGTTTTCGCCCTCGGATGTCCCAGGCTTGTATGATGCGTTTTTTGAAGATCAGGACAAATTTGAAGCGCTATACACCCAGTATGAGCAAGACCCAAACATTCGTAGCCGCCAAATTCCAGCCTCTGAGCTGTTTAGCTTGATGATGCAAGAGCGCGCCAGCACTGGCCGCATCTATATCCAAAACGTCGATCATTGCAACACCCATAGCCCGTTTGACGCGACCGTCGCACCGATTCGCCAGTCAAACCTCTGTATGGAGATTGCCTTACCGACCAAACCACTTGACAACATCAATGACGAGACTGGCGAGATCGCCCTATGTACCCTATCAGCGGTTAATCTAGGTAAAGTCGAAAGCGTCAGCGACATCGAAGAGCCAGCAGAGCTGATCGTCCGTGCACTAGATGCCCTACTCGACTATCAAGACTATCCAGTCAAAGCCGCTGAAAACGGCAGTATGCGTCGCCGTACCTTAGGTGTGGGCGTGATCAACTATGCCTACTATCTCGCGAAGAATGGCGTGCGCTACTCAGATGACTCAGCATTGGGTCTGACACATCAAACCTTTGAAGCGCTACAGTACTATCTGCTCAAAGCCTCAAACAAATTGGCCAAAGAGCAAGGTGCCTGCCCTGCCTTTAACGAGACCACGTACTCGCAAGGTATCTTACCGATTGATACTTATAAAAAAGACTTGGATAACATCTGCCAAGAGCCGCTACATCTCGATTGGGAAAGCTTGCGTCAAGAGATCACCGAGCACGGTCTACGCAACTCTACCCTAACCGCCTTGATGCCGTCTGAGACCTCAAGTCAGATCGCCAACGCCACCAACGGTATCGAGCCACCACGCGGTCTAGTCTCTATCAAAGCGTCAAAAGACGGTATCCTCAAGCAAGTCGTTCCTGAGATTGACAAGCTAAAAGATCAGTACGAGCTACTATGGCAAATGCCAAACAATGATGGCTATATCAAGCTGGTCGCTATCATGCAAAAATTCGTCGATCAAAGTATCTCTGCCAACACCAACTACGATCCTGTTCGTTATGAAGGTGGCCGTGTACCGATGAAGATATTGCTAAAAGACTTGCTAAACGCTTATAAAATGGGTGTGAAGACGTTGTACTACCATAACACTCGTGATGGTGCGAACGATGCTCAAGCGGATATGGAAGATGATTGTGCTGGTGGGGCTTGTAAGATTTAAGTTTGAAAAAGAAATTCTTTGAATAGACTTTCTGATGGATGGCGGGTTTGGCTTTTGGGTTAAGCTCGCTGTTTATTGTTATCTATAAGGTACTGGAATCATATGAATGCATATACCGAGTATCAGATCAAAAACTTCTATGAAAAATATGAGAGCCAAACTTTCGATCAAGATGATGTATCACTTTTTATTACTGCAAGTAGAGATGATACTAATCGTGGAAGTATTTTTAGAGAGTTAGGAGACTTTATAGCGCACCCTAATCTTAAAACCCATGGACTATCTATTGAGAATCTTAAACCTGCTCTCAAGTATTTTGAAGAAAACACTGATGATATGTTGGATGGCAAACGGCCAACAATAGAAGTACCGTTTTCGATAGGCTTTAATAACGAAATCTTAGATGAATTGTATTCGGTTTTTGGAATGGTGGAAATTTATCCATCCTCTAGACATATACATAGCCCATCTTTCAGAGAATTTATGTTTTGTTTGATTTTTCTTCTGGGTAATTTCAAGCTAGAACTAAATAAAAAAACTTGTCCATTAGTAGTCACATTTTCTGGTGCCTTAAGTTTAACTGTTTTATATCCTAGCGATAAGTATCCAAAGTATTTAGCAGAGTTTACTTTAGCTTTCCTAGGAAATGTCTATACAGGAGGACTACCTAGTTTTTATAAGAAAAAGTTGGATGGACATATTGTGAGAAGACTATTTGATGGAAGTCTCGCTGCCATACCTTACGAATTTGATAAAGAATGCTATCTAACTGGTGAAAAACCATTTCCTAAAGGTGTAGGCTTACCACTGGAAAGGAAGCTGAAATTATAGGGTGTAGGGTTCGCCCAGCGCACCAATGATATAGAAATTGTGTTTAAAGATGCACGAGGCGCACCCTACAAAATATATAGATTAACAAATAAGACCCAATTTTCATGCTAAAATTAGACCTATATTTAGAACGTAATTTTAACGGAGAATGGGTCATGCAACCAATATTTGCGACACAGACAGCCAGTATCTCAGAGCTTAAGACCAACCCTTCAGCACTCATTAAACAGTCGGATGGTGAATCTGTGGCTATTTTAAACCACAATAAACCCGTGGCTTACTTAGTTTCCACAGACATGTACGAGCGTATGATGGAGGCGATGGACGATATGGCACTTAGCCAAACCGTAAACGCACGGATGGATGATGGGCAAACACCGATAAAGGTTACATTGGATGACTTATAGTCTTGAGTTTCATCCTTTAGCATTAAAAGAATGGGAAAAGCTAGCGCCCAGTATTCAGCAGCAGTTTAAAAAAAAGCTGCAGCAGCGATTATCAAACCCACGAGTACCTGCGTCAAAACTCTCAGGGCATCCAGATACCTATAAAATCAAATTACGTACTGTAGGCTATCGTTTGGTCTATAGCGTCAAAGATGACGTTGTGGTGGTCTATGTGCTGGCTGTCGGCAAAAGAGAAAACAACAAGGTGTATGAAAACCTTGCAGTACGCCAGCCATAGCTTAAGTATAATCAAAAAAACCCTTTAACTTTACCGCTATAATCGCAACACATAAAGAATAAAAATGACGGAGGTCATAGACGTGCAATATACCGCGATCATCAAAGACGGTGGGCTTTTTATCCCAAACGTGTTTTCTGACTTAAACGATGGTAGCTCGCATATCGTACAAATAGACGTTGACATCGCCGAGGTACGACAGCAGCTAAGCGAGCACGCCAGCACGATCGAGACCAAAACGCCCAAAAAACCCACCAAAAGAGCCAATAAAAAGGCTGAGCAAAAACCGCCCAAAAGCACCGATGACGACGGCATAAGTACCCGACGCAAAAGCGCAATCGACGAGCTAGATGCCCTAGATGATGCAGAGCTAAGCGAGATACTCAAAGCCTATATGAATGACGGACAAACCCCAGAACAAATATCGCTAGAAAACCTATAAAACAATCAACTCCATATAAACCAACAACCGTATTACTGATAAAGGTAGAACAATGACGTACTCGATTTTTTCTCAAACGCCAAACAATGCGCTGACAGAGCCGATGTTTTTTGGTCAGCCAGTCAACGTGGCGCGTTATGACCAGCAAAAGCACCCAATCTTTGAGCAATTGATCGAAAAACAACTGTCGTTTTTTTGGCGTCCAGAGGAAGTCGATGTATCACGCGACCGTATCGACTTTAGCAACCTCTCCTCGCACGAGCAGCATATATTTTTGAGCAACCTCAAGTATCAGACCCTACTCGACTCTATCCAAGGCCGTAGCCCAAACGTGGTGCTACTCCCGCTGGTGTCTATCCCTGAGCTGGAGACGTGGATCGAGACGTGGTCATTCTCCGAAACCATTCACTCGCGCAGCTATACCCATATCATCCGCAATATCGTCAATGACCCTGGCGTTATTTTTGACGACATCATGCAAAACGAGCATATCTTGCAGCGCGCCTCTGATATTGCGCAGTATTATGACGATCTGTACCGCAACTCGCAGCTGTATAGCCTATACGGTGCCGGTACGCACAATATCAATGGCGAGCAGATCACCGTCGATCTAAAGTCACTCAAAAAACAGATGTATCTGTGCATCATGGCGGTCAACGTCCTAGAAGCCATTCGTTTTTATGTGTCATTTGCCTGCTCGTTTGCCTTTGCTGAGCGAAAATTGATGGAAGGCAACGCCAAGATCATCAAACTGATCGCGCGTGATGAGGCGCTGCATTTGACGGGTACTCAGCACATGATCAATCTGATGCGTAATGGTAAAGATGATCCTGAGATGGTCGAGATTGCCGCAGAGTGTTTTGATGAAAGTATCGAGATATTCCGGAAGGCTGCCGAGCAAGAAAAACAATGGGCAGGTTATCTGTTTAAAGACGGCTCGATGATCGGTCTAAACAAAGACATTCTTTGTCAGTATATCGAATACATCACCAACCTGCGCATGGAAGCGGTCGGCTTGCCAGCGGCGTTCCCAAATTCAAAATCCAACCCTATCCCATGGATTAATACGTGGCTGTCGTCTGACAACGTACAAGTGGCACCGCAAGAGACAGAGATTAGCTCATACTTGGTCGGTCAGATCGACTCTGATCTATCAGACAGCGACTTTGATGACTTTGAGCTGTAATTTTTAGATGTTATTAGCGCGTCGATGACATATCGCTGTCATGCAGGCGCGCTATCATCAAGGCAAAAAACACCAATAAAAATGACCATCAGGAGCTTGGGCAATGACGTGGGTAGTGACCAGCAAACAGCGCTTTTATTTGCATGATAGCGAGACCTTGCTAGACGGCTTACTGCGTACTGGGCACGATATCAGCTATCAGTGCCGCGAAGGCTACTGCGGTAGCTGCCGCGTCAAGCGTATCTCAAGCTCACACAGCGTCGACTATCCATTTGAGCCGCTGGCGATGATAGATGAGGATGAGATACTGCCCTGCTGCTGCCGTGTGCAAGGGGTCATTCATATCAATCATGAGCCCGTGATTAAATAAAGACGGCTCACTTTAAAACCAGAAGCCACAAAAAAGCGCGCTACCTCAAAAGGCAGCGCGCTTTTTTGTGGCAGTTACCGACCTCTATACCCTACTCAAACAGCTTAAGTAGCTCCTCACGCATACGATCACGCTCTGCCTCTGACATCATCGGTACCTCTTCATCTGGTAAGTATGGCTGACCAGAACCGCCAAGCGTTTCGTCATGAATGATGACGGGACGCGGGGTTGGCTCTTGTACCGGACGCTCCTCTAATACGATTTTTACCTGCGCGTTTTTGCCTTGGCGTAGTATCTGGGCATTGAGCTCAGTATTGGGCGGCTTACGGGCCACATACTGAATCAAGGTATTGGCATCGGTCATCTCGACCCCGTCGATGGTCAAGATAATATCGCCCACTTGTAGGCCACTTTTGGCCGCAGGACTTTGGTCGATGACGTTTAATACTTCTACACCGGTCGAGGTCTCAAGCTGCGTAGGATCACGAAGCTGTGACTGAATCTCGATACCCAGCCAGCCACGACTGACCTTACCATCTTTGATTAATGCATTCATCACCTGCTCGACAAGGGCGGTCGGAATAGCAAAGCCGATGCCCATCGAGCCGCCAGAGCGGGAAAATATCACGGTGTTAATACCGACCAGCTCGCCATGCGCATCGACGAGCGCACCGCCTGAGTTACCAGGGTTGATCGCCGCATCGGTCTGAATAAAGTCTTCAAACTTATTGACCCCAAGACCAGTACGCCCAGTGGCAGAGATGATCCCTTGCGTCACCGTTTGGCCGACACCGAACGGGTTGCCAATGGCCAAGGCCAAATCGCCGACGCGGATAGGATCCTCGCGGAAACCAAGCGGCGTCAGTCCGGTCATATCGACTTTGATCACCGCCAAATCACTATCAGGATCGGTACCGATGATCTTGGCGCGGCTCTTACGCCCGTCATTAAACGCGACGGTGATTTCATCGGCTTTTTCGATGACATGGGCGTTGGTCACGATATAGCCGTCTTCTGAGACAATCACTCCAGAGCCTAAGTTGGTAGAGCCTTGATCCTGCGATGGCCCGCCGTGAAACTCAAAAAAACGGCGCAAGACAGGGTCATTCATGTATGGATGCTCGGCCATGGTCTGCGTGGTATAGATATTGACGACCGACTGTGACGCGCGGGCGACGGCATTATGATAAGAGGAGATCGGTGCAGGCGTGTCAGCGACAGGAGCCGATGCTTGCTGCTCAGCAGGTGACGTCCTCGGTGGCTCCCACGTCGCCTCTGACGTCGTTTTCATACTCATGAACAACCAGGTAAACGCTGCCAATACTAGCAGCAATAAGATCCAAGGAAGCCACTTTAACACAGACGCCTTGTTATTGGTGTTCGGGGATGGCGACATATAAAAACCTCTATAATTTTGATGCACACAAACAATAAAAAAACAATGATAAATAAAACCGAGACAAATCGCAGGCCAGTTACTACTGGCCTACTGTGAGCAATAGCATAGCAAATATCAGCAGCAAAACGCTATCGCTTAAGTAGTCTTGTGTATCGTCAGTTCTAAAGCTGACCCACCATAGGCAAATTATAACTGCCCATTCTACCGAATAGTAACGCATCGTGTACCATTTCAGTTATTGGCCTTGTCTACTCTTTGGCACTGTCATGCTAAAATGCAGATTATTTGCCTCACTGGCCAATCAAATAACGCAAATAACGACAAGGAACCACCATGACCGCTCACGATACCCCGCCCTCTGCCGATAGGACGATTACTGCCCAAGCGCTGACTGAGTTTTGTGATGACTATCTGTCTGCCAGCGCATTTAAAGACTATGCGCCAAACGGCCTACAAGTCGATGGCGGCCGGCCTATCAGACGCATCGTGACTGGGGTGACGGCTTGCGAGGCACTCATCGATGCTGCCATCGCCGAGGACGCCGATGCGATTATGGTCCATCATGGGTATTTTTGGAAAGGCGAACCGATGACCATCACTGGCATGAAAGGCCAGCGTATTCGTAAATTGATGCAACACGGAATCTCGCTGATTGGCTACCACTTGCCGCTCGATGCTCATCCAAAAATCGGTAATAACGCCAAGCTCGCCGAGATGTTAGGGCTGACCATCACAGAGGCGCTATACCCTTATGAGTCGCATCCCGTCGGCAATATTGCCACGTGCCCGCCGCAAAGCGCTGAAAGCCTAACTCAGACCATCACGCAAGCTCTAGGACGCATACCGCTACATATCTCAGGTCATTATCAGTATTTGGCAGATGAAGCCGCAGATACAGCAGCCCCAAAACTGTTAAAACGTATCGGCATCTGTACTGGCGGCGCGCAAGATATGATCGAGCAAGCCGCAGCCATGGGCTGTGATGCTTATATCTCAGGCGAGATATCAGAGCGCACGACCCATAGCGCCCGTGAGCTTGGGATTGATTACTTTGCATGTGGCCATCACGCGACAGAGCGCGCAGGGATTCAAGCCCTCGGAGACATCGTCGCTCAAAAATTTGGTCTGTCTGTGCGCTTTATCGATATCGATAACCCCGCTTAGAGTCGGCATCAACCCAGCACAAGTAAAGCTTAACACCAATACTTTTGGTTTACGATATTGAAAATTCGATACATCAGTGATGGTTATTTGACGGTTATCTAACGATAAAACCTAGTCGTTTTTTAGCTTCTACTTCATAATACAGCCAAATTTGACCGTTTATAAGCAAATTGTTAAGTTTTATCGCTAATTTCTTAACTCTACTTGAATAATAAAACCAGTAACCGCATATTACTACCTGTAACAAAGAACGTTTTGTCATGAAACTTCCCATTATTACAGCTTCCGGTTATGGCACCAAGATAGATAACAAATAGATAATAGACAGCCATTTAGCGTTACTATTTATCTTTATCTATGACTTAAGTTTTACGAGACTTAAGTTTTACGAGATTTACGCACGGCTTATTATCTATATACTTATTTTCTATAGTGAGAGGGCGCGCGGCTTTAACGGCGCATTACTATCTTAGTGTTGCGATGGTGGTTTGATGTTTTTTGTCAGTCGGTGTTATGACTGGATAAAAACGAATAACCCTGTATCGCTGAACAGAAAATATGATCGGCTGCTTACTCTACCCTAAACGATATAAAGAGTAAGCCGCTGCTGATATTAGCGTAGTGTATTGACCTTATCATTGAGACGCATGGTTTGGCGCCGCTTTGATACAGGTATCTACGTGCTTGTTTCAATAATTTAATCATGACCTTACCTGTGTTTGTTAGGGAGTCGTTACGTTCAGTCTTATCTATTGTCGATGAAGGAATCATCTGATTTATCGCCTTCTGGGGTTTTTGCGTCTGTTTTTTGCAGGCATGGCTTTTTTGATAAGCTTTTTTTGACAATAGATACTTGGCTGTGACAGCGCTGCACGTGTTTATAGAAAACTCATACGCGGCACGACTTTTTAATAAACAAACTGAGCGCACACGACAGTTATTTAACCGTGTCCTTCAGTTGAAATGCAACCTCGGTATATGTGCTATTGGCATACACAAGCGAGCATTTACGGTAAGTAGGATGGCTAAAATCAGGAGACATCCATGCAGCGTATTACTTATCGTGTGAAAGTATCAGCGCAAGGGGCCAAACGCCGTATTTCCTATCTGCTGCGTCCATCTAAGCGCCTACCAAACACCAAAAGTAACATCGTTTCATCCGTTACCCCTACTACTTCAAATCGGTTTGCCAAGACCAAAAAACTGGCGCAAGTGTCTAGTATCGCCCTGCTCTCGCTACCTGCTGAGAGCCTAACGACGATGCAGGCAAGCGTACCGGCCTATGACCATGTGATGCTAGACAACACCTTGACCGTCGCTGCTGTCCCAGGAGATAGTACGTATTTTGCGACCGATGGGTTTCAGCATGGTTTTGGGTTTGACTTGGTACGTACTTATGCTGACGAGCTCGGTGTCGATATCGACCTAAAAGCCTACGCCAGCGAAGAAGCAGCCTTACATGCTCTAAAATCTGGTGAGGCGGACATGGCATTGACCACCGCCAGTACTCAACTAAAAAGCCAGCTAAATTTGTCCTCTATCAACGTCAGCTGCGGCTATGATGCCAGTTTGACCAAAAACGGCCTGCATCCAAAGGTCAGCTGGTCGTTTAATGCCCCTGATGATCCATTGTCACAAAAAGCCAGTTATTTTTTGTGCGATAGTATTAAGCTAAAAAACACCCAAAAGCTGGCCGCGTTTTATAATCAAACCCTACTAAAAGACGCTTATAGTCAAGATCACTTTAAAAAAACACTGACAGAGAGGCTGCCTGATTATCAGTCGTCTTTTGAGGAGCAAGCACGTAACTACAATCATGATTGGGAGCTGTTGGTTGCGATGGGCTATCAAGAGTCACATCTGGATGCCAATGCGGTCTCGCCCACCGGCGTACGCGGCCTGATGATGCTTACCAACAATACTGCCAAAGCGATGGGCGTATCAGACCGTGTGGACCCGTATCAAAGCATCGGCGGCGGCGCGCGTTATTTAGAACAAATGAAAGATGAGTTCGCTGATGTGCCAAAGTCTGATCGAATTTGGTTTGCACTAGCAGGATACAATATGGGTCCAAATGCGGTCAAAAGCATCCAGCGTAAACTGCGCACGCAAGGCATCGATGATAAGAGCTGGGCCAACGTCTATGCCTATCTCGCAGAACACAGAGCCTCTAACAGCCGCTATGGTCAAGCGATGCACTATGTCAGCAATATCAGAAGCTATCTTGAAACCATTAAGACGCAAACTGTCTAATGACATGACACTCAAAAAACGCAAAAGCGGCTCTTATGATAAGAGCCGCTTTTTTGTGTGATGACCATATACGCTATTAACGATTGGGTACCGTCAGACGCTGACCACGCTGTAGCATGGTGTCGGCTGCGATATTATTCATATCTGCCAGCTCTTGGGTCGATACTCCGTATTTACGCGCCAGCCCGATGAGACTATCTCCTGAGCCTACGGTATAGCTGACGGTTGCTTTTGGTACTTTTAGCGTCTGTCCGCGTTGCAGTTGGGCATTGGTTGCCAAATCATTGGTCGCCGCCAGATCTTCTACCGATACACCAAACTCTCTAGCAAGCGCAATCAAGCCATCGCCTGACTTGACCTTGTAGTTTTCGGTATTGCCCAGCTTTTTGCCACTGCTGACTGTACTGGCTGAGGTATTGCTCGTCGCATTGCTGCTTTGCCTGCTGGCACGAGAGCCCACTGGGCTACCGCTAGCAGGAATCGTAATGGTACGGCCTAGTATCAAGTTTGAGTTGGTCTTTAGGTTATTGGCGGCAGCCAAGTCACTCAGACCGATATTGTAACGTCTTGCCACGCCCGTTAGGGTATCACCGGATTTGACCTTATAACTGACCGCTTTATCATTTAGCTGACGATCGACGATATCTTTGGGCGCAGGCACTTTAATTGTTTGACCACGTTGCAGGCGAGCTTTGGCATCAAAGTTACTGTTTACCGCTGCCAGCTCTGCTGGACTGACGCCGATACTGTTGGCAATACCAATTAAAGTCTCACCTGATTTTACCTTATAACTGGTGGTTGCCACTGAGCTTGCACCACTCTGCGTTCTACTGCTGCTAGTACGAGAGGCCGCGTCTATGTCTGCGCTGGCAGGTACTTTTAAGGTTTGCCCGACATATAGAGAGTCTGTGCTGTTAAGGCCGTTGAGACTGGCCAAAGTAGCGGTCGGCACATTGAACTGACGCGCCAAAGCGATCAGACCATCACCCGGTTTGACCTTGTAGTTTTTGGTTGCAGTGCTTGATTTTTTTGATCTGGTAGAGGGCGCCGCTGGTGTTGTAGCAGGTTCTTTCACTTTGCCAGGTACCAGCCAGAGCTTTTGTCCTCGAAGCAGATCAGCACGGCTGCTAAGATTATTATAGCTGGCAAGCTGTGTCACTGATAAGCCAAAACGATTGGCGGTACCAATAAGCGTGTCGCCACCTTGCACAACATAGCTTTCGGGTTGATTGGCAGCTGGATTACTGGCAGCGCTAAGCGGCTCGATAGTTTTGGCATTATATAGATATAAAGTGGTACCAGATAATAGCTTGGCGCTGGCATCTATTTGGTTCCATTCGGCGATATCGCGCCAGCTCACGCCAGCTCGACTGGCAATATTGGACAGCGTATCACCACGTTTTACCGTATAAGTACTACGTGTGCCTTGTGGCTTTGGCTTGCTGACTGGCGTTTTTGCAAAGCTCAGTTTTTTTTCATCGCCTGTCGCCTCCAAGATAGACTGCTGCGTCTGCACCGCCGATAAGTTGATGTTGCCATCAGCGTTGATGACATTGGTCTCAGGCGTGCTACTGCGTATCTGCTTGGCAATAAAGTCACGTTCTTCTTTGCTCAAAGGCGGCTCTTGAACGATGGTATTGTTTTGAGTGATTTTTGCAGACGTGGTCGGTAGGCTGTTGCTGCTTTTTAGCTCAGCATTGATTTTATTGGTCTCGGCGGTGGTCAACGGCGGCTCAGTATGTACAGCGGCGGTGTTGCTATAGACCGAGCTGCTCGTCTGTGTCGTTGTAGGCGAGATATAGCTCGTCGTCTGCTGCGGCACACTGGCGCTAGCGGCATAGTCTGCCAATGCGCTGCCAGTAGATGGCAAAGCAGAACTGGTATAAGGCTTACTGTTATAGCTTGATGAGCTTGAGCTGCTAGTGGTGGTGCTGTTATTACTGGCAGTCAACACATTACCCATGCCATTACCACGCAGCGAGCTGAGCTTGGCGTCTAGGTTGAGGCTCACATCATTAGGGATAATCACCCGCTGTGGGCCTGAGGCATCGACACGCCCTGAGGTGAGCGCGGTATTGAGTCTTTCGAGCTCATCATAACTGACGCCTGTGATTTGTGATACTTCCGATAAACTGACACCATAATTGACAGGCACACTGCGAAAATGCTGACGGTTGGCGATAGCTGGTAGATAGACACCGTACTGCTCAGGCTTGGCAACGATTTCGGCCACTGCTAAAAAGCGTGGCACGTAGTTCATGGTTTCGGTGGGCAGTCTAAGTGACCAGTAATCCGTGGGCAGACCACGAGCCGCATTAGCATCGATGGCATTTTGCACACGACCGGGCCCTGCATTATAAGCGGCTAACGCCAGCTCCCAACTACCAAACTGGTTGTGCAATGCGGTCAGAAAGTCATAGGCAGCGCGCGTCGACTCAATGACGTCACGGCGACCATCATAAGTGCTGCTTTGATTTAACCCATAAATACGACCCGTACTAGGAATAAACTGCCATAAGCCAGCTGCTGCGGCACTACTGGTCCCACTTGGGTCATAAGAGCTTTCGATCACAGGCAATAGCGCCAGCTCGGTTGGGATATTACGGCGCTCTGCTTCTCGCACTGTGTGATAAATATAACGACTGGCACGCGCAGTCAAACGGTTTAGATACTCTTGTCGACTGGTAAACCAGCTTTTTTGTGCTTCGATACGCTGGTTATAAATTGGCTGTCCGCCGTTCATACGGTAGCCGGCACGCAAACGATTCCACAAATCACCGTATTGCTGAATGGCAAGTTTGTTGCCTTCTACCATGGTCATGTCTGTCGCTTCTAACAAATCCGCTAACTCGTCTAAGCTTTCAGCATCAAGATAAGCGGTAGAGTAATCCGTGGTGGCAGATTTTGCTGCTTGCTTACCAGCACGCTTGGTAACCGTCGCCGAGGTATTGGTCGCGCCTTTGTTTTTTACCGGCGAGGTATTGCTACAAGCACTGATGAGTAACGTCGATACCGCAAGCGTCAATGGTAACGCAATAAATGAGCGAGAGTTTGAGAGCACAGTAGACATGATATTGGAGGTTTCCTAACGACAAGAAGTAATGAGATAAGTTGCTTGATAGTATAGTCTGCAATGTAAAGCAAAGACCGGTCTGATGTAAAGACCTTAAGCAAAAGTTACGGTCGCTCTTTTTTGTGACTTTTATGAATATAAGCATATATATAAACAAAACCTTATAAGGAATGGTTATATATCATGGATGAGCTGTATTTATTCACCATCTTAATGATTAATGGTCTTAATTAGCTACTCTTAATCAGATACTTTTAATGAAATACTCTTAATTAATAGTCACTTGTGAGACCGCACGCAATAAGACAGCATTGCCCGTCGAGAGCGTCAAGGTCACCCGCGAGGTGGTGACAAACGAGACCTGCTGACCATCTTTTACCCAGCTTTCATTGGTGATCACATTGGCTTTGGCCTGTCCGCCTGTGATGACGATGTTATTGACAGAGATATCGTAGCGATAATTGGAGGTGTCGTTCCAGCTGTTTTGTAGCAGTTTTAGATAAGCTTCTTTGTCCAGACTGGTTGATTTTCCTTTTCTAGATAAAGAAATCAGCGCATCATCAGAGACCAAACGTGCAACTTGGTTGATGTTCTGGCTGTTCGCTGATGACTTCATGGCAGCGACGTAGTTTTTTACTAGCGCTTCGGTCATGGTCGCCGCCTGCGCATTGATCGTGATGGTGCTTGCAGCAGCAACGATAGCAGCCACACTGGTACTTTTTATCATCAGAGCCAAAAGCCCGTTTCCCCATACTCGTTTCATGATAATCCTTAGCGATATTATCGGCGTTATGGTCATACATTTTATATTTATCATACATTTTATATTTATCTATGTATTGACGTAGAGACCACAAGCGCATTTATCGTTTGACTAAATAGGCCACCTATACTGAGTATAGGTATTGACGCCTTAATATTGACTTTACGAGCCATTTTGGTAATTTTTTTAGTCCAATCACGGCAGACTCGTATCATAGTGTGAGACTATCATTCAATTCTCACAGCCATGTGACACCCTGTGTAATTATTGCGAACATCTTTGACTTCCTCCCCTCCCTAAAGTGAGGGGATTCCTACAACTAGACGGTCAAGCCCGACCGCAAATCTTAGAGGTGGCTACCGCCTTGCAATTCACACCTTGCATCTAAGATTCTTATTTCAAACTAACCCTACCGTTAAGATTGTCTGTTGACACGAGCTAGTTTGAGAGTGTGTGTGGAACACCATCTACCAGTTAAGACATTGCGTACTCGCAATTTATACTTGTCTTAGCTGTTTATTGTAGATGGTTTAATTTAATGGCTGATTGACTGTAGCAACTTTGTCGCCTTATATCCACCCCCTGAAGTGGGTGGTTTTACGGCAACTGATGATAACGATAGACTATCTTGAAGTATACCGTCATATCAAGCCTCACTGATTATCACAGTAAGGCTTGATAGTGACGGAAACTCAGAGCAGTGTAATCAGTCACGCTTAGCGTTATGACTTGGTTTCTGAGCCATTATCTTCAGACTGTTCATCATCACTGAGCTTCATCCCGAGCCGCTCTACGCGTCTGTCCATCATTTGCCGTGCCAGCGCTTGCATGTCCTCGACGCGGTCTATCTCATCGACAATTTCCAGCCCGAGCAAGGTTTCAAACACATCCTCCAACGTCACCAAGCCTTTGACCTCACCATACTCACCCACAGTAATGGCAATGTGGACACGGTTTTTTAGCATCAGCTCTAGCAAGTCAAACAGCTTCATCTTTGAGAATACAAAGGTGATCTCTCGTTTAAACTGGGTCAACGGCTTGTGCATGGCATGGTTGACTTTGGCCAACAGCATATCTGTCTTTAGCACAAAACCGGTAATATTGTCCAAATCACCATCATAAATCGGCAAACGCGAAAACGTCAGCTTAGGGCGATCCACTAGCAGCTCAGCCACGGTTTTATTTTCTTCAAAAGCGAGCATCACTGAGCGCGGCGTCATGATATCCTCAACCTTGATAGCGCCAAAGGCCAGCAAGTTACGGATAATGCGCGACTCTAGCGGGTCTATCTGACCTGACTCTTCACCGATGCTGGCCAAAGCGGCAAACTCACGACGGCTAAAGGTTTGCGGCTCTTTACCGCGCACCAGAAGTTTGGTGAGGCGCTCTGATATCCAAATCAGTGGATACAGCAGTAAGATAATACCGCGGACAAAATAAGCAACCAGACCGCTAAGCTGACGCCAATACAGCGTACCCAAAGTCTTGGGAATGATTTCAGACAAAAACAAAATCGCCAGCGTCATAATCGCCGAAAACAGTCCAAACCAAGCACTACCAAAGACGATAGTTGCTTGGGCACCAGCGCCGATAGAGCCAAGCGTGTGCGCCACTGTGTTTAATGTCAAAATAGCGGCCAGCGACTGATCGATATTATCAACTTTTAGGCTTTTAAGCATTTCCGCTTTTTTGGGGTTGCTTTCTTGTACGTCCGCGATAAACGACGGCGTCATACTCAGCAAAACAGACTCGGCCAACGAACATGCAAAAGACACGCCAATGGCCAGTACGACAAAAAATATCAGCAGCATCACATTCAGCGCTGTTGGTGCAGCCGCCGCGTCAGCCGCCCAAGCCAGCTGCGGTAGTAGCAAGATGGCAGGAAACGGCAGCATCGCGAGTAACGGCCGACCAAAACCAGCGGGACGACACATCTTTGGGGGAGGTTCTGCTGACTCATCTTGACGACAAGCCCGCGGACGACTTAAACGAGGTACAAACATAAAAGAGGTGGACAAGTTAGGTAACCTAAACAGAAAAGAAGAAAAAGATAATATCATGGGTACGCGCCGCCGGGCATCTACCGCTTGACTTCCTCCCCTCCCTAAAGTGAGGGGATTCCTACAACTAGACGGTCAAGCCCGACCGCAAATCTTAGAGGTGGCTACCGCCTTGCAATTCACACCTTGCATCTAAGATTCTTATTTCAAACTAACCCTACCGTTAAGATTGTCTGTTGACACGAGCTAGTTTGAGAGTGTGTGTGGAACACCATCTACCAGTTAAGACACTGCGTACTCGCAATTTATACTTGTCTTAGCTGTTTTTTGTAGATGGTTTAATTTAATGGCTGATTGACTGTAGCAACTTTGTCGCCTTATATCCACCCCCTGAAGTGGGTGGTTTTACGGCAACTGATGATAAAAACTGGTTAATACTCGATAAACAGGCACTCATCGATGCCCACCACCTTGCCTAACAGCTTGTCTTATAGGCAACTAATAACCCAGTCAGTCAACAACCAACATCTGGCTGCTGCGCGTGACATTTTATAAGGACAGCTTACCAGCCCTACCCTCTGGGTATCGTGTGGCGGCAATTATTGCCATTTGATAGTAGCATTGATGATAATATTTCACAATAAGCCGCGCTTTTTAAGTGCGATTTTTTACGTACGCCGTTTATCCCCGAGGTTTTACGTTTCGTCATACGGGTTTTTGGCTAGCATTTGATGCGATCAATCGCCCGATATACCAGAGAAAACACACCCAGCTTATGATTAACAGTTACCAAGTCTGGGATTTTTTGTTACTATGCGTCTAATTTTATTATTGTCTATGACTTACTGAGAGTAAATTATGTTGCTATTTATCCAAGCCGCCCATGCGGCCCCAGAAACTGCAGGCGCTGCGTCAATATTTGGCCAGATCTTATTGCCTGTCGCTTTTTTTGCGATTTTTTATTTTTTGGTCATTCGCCCGCAGTCTAAGCGTACCAAAGAGCATCGTGCTATGGTCAATGCGCTTAGTGTCGGCAATGAGATTATCTTTGCCGGTGGTCTGATGGGTCGTATCAAAGACATCGAGGGCGACTATGCTGTCGTCAGCTTGAACAACAACACAGATGTGAAGATACAGCGCGCTTCTGTCATCTCAGTATTGCCTGCTGGCACTATCGAGAGCGTATAATTATCAGCCGTGCTATATTTATGATCGTGCGCTCGTCGCACTGAGAAATACGTACGTGCCTAAAAAATGACCGTACCTTGTCTACGGTCATTTTTCGCTATAAAGTAGCAAAACCATGCATTTTATAATGCCAAAGACGGCGATAAGTTGTCAGCTTTATGTTATCGATAATCTTTCGATAACAGATATTTTGGATGACGGCGCAAAGCGTCATCTGTATTATTTGCTTTATTGTTTTATGCTTTATTATCATCGCGGATGATCGCAATGGTACATGACAACGACTGCCAAATACGGCACTCGACCATTGCTATCGCTAACTTCCCATCTGCTAACTTGGGGCCTACGTCGCCAGTCGTTTATCAACCTAAAGAAGTGATTATGCAATATCCCGCTTGGAAATACTTACTCATCGCCGTCGTGCTTATCATTGCCGGTCTGTATGCTGCCCCCAACCTCTACCCTGACGAACCTGCCGTACAGATTACCAGTGCTGCCGCAGGTACCCAGCTGTCTGAAGATATTTTGACCGAGTCACAAAGACTCCTTACTGAGGCAGGTCTGGACAGTCATGATGGTACGTTTGAGGGCAACAGTGCGCTGGTACGCCTAAAAAACTCAGTCGATCAGCTCAAGGCGCAAGAAGTATTGCGTCAAAATCTGGGCGAGGACTATGTCGTGGCACTCAACTTAGCACAGACCACGCCAGAGTGGCTACGTAGCATCGGCGCAAAACCGATGAAACTTGGTCTGGATTTGCGCGGCGGTGTGCGCTTTGTCCTCGAAGTCGATATGGATAAAGCTCTCGAGCAGCGCTTAAGTAGTGCGAGCCGTGATATGCGCCGTGAGCTACGTGCTGAACGAGTGGCGGTCAAGGGCATCAAAACTGAAAACCAAAGCATCGTACTGCATTTTGCTGATACGGACGCGCGTAACCGTGCTCAAAACATCCTACAAGGCTCAATGGGCAATACCTTTAATTTGCAGTCTTCGATTGATGAGCAAGGCCCAGCGCTAATCTTGGCATACAATGACGCCACCCTCGATGAGATCAAAAGCTACGCGGTCAATCAAAACCTCACGACCCTACGTAATCGTATTGCAGAGCTGGGCGTGACTGAAGCCCTCGTACAGTCACAAGGCGCTAGCCGTATCGTGGTAGAGCTACCTGGCGTACAGGACACAGCCGAGGCCAAACGTGTCCTTGGACGTACGGCAAACCTTGAGTTTCGCATGGTCGCTGAAGACGCTGACACCTACACAGGCGGCATTCCACCAGCAGGCACTGAGGCTTTTCCCTTTGAGACGCTCGATGGCCCTCCAGTACTGCTAGAGCGTCAAGCCATCGTCACAGGTGATAAAGTCACCAATGCACAGACAGGCGTCGACGAAAACGGCTCGCCAGAAGTGAGCATCACGCTAGACAGTGCTGGTGGTAAGCTAATGCAAAATGCCACCCGTACTGCTGTTGGCAAACAGATGGCGGTTTTGTTTATCGAAAACAAACAAAGAATCACCTATGAAGAAGACCCAGAGACTGGCGAGACCGTCGAAGTACGCACGCCTTACGCTGAGGCAAAGGTCATCAACCGCGCCAATATTCAAGCAGTACTTGGCTCATCTTTCCGCATCACGGGCCTAGATAGTAGTGCTGAAGCAGCTGAACTGGCACTGTTACTACGCTCAGGTGCTTTAGCAGCCCCGATGTATTTCGTCGAAGAGCGCACCATTGGCCCATCACTCGGTCAAGAAAACATCGAAAAAGGCTTATTTTCGACGCAGGTCGGTTATTTGCTGGTCTTTGCCTTTATGATTGTTTTTTATCGCCTTTTTGGTGTCATCGCCAACGTGGCTCTAGCGGTAAACGTCATTATTATCATCGCTATTATGTCGATTTTAGGCTCATCGCTTACCCTACCAGGCATTGCAGGTATCGTTTTGACCATCGGTATGGCGGTCGATGCCAACGTCCTGATTTTTGAGCGCATACGCGAAGAGCTGGCCAACGGCGTACGGCCAAAATCCGCTATTGTGGCAGGATTTGATCGCGCCTTTAGTAGTATTTTTGATGCCAACCTCACCACATTGTTGGTGGCGTTTATCTTGTTTGCCATCGGTACAGGCCCGATCAAAGGCTTTGCAATTACGTTAGCTATCGGTATTGTCAGCTCACTATTTACCGCCATCATGGTGACACGTGCGTTGGTACAAATTGCTTATGGTAAGCGTAAATCTATCAAACGTTTGAGCATCGGTTAGGAGAACACTATGGCGATCGATAAGAACAACCCTTTAGCACAAAACAATCCAGATCGAAATGGTTCAGGCGGCTCAAACACAGACGCTAGCAGCACGCGCCGTCGCAAAAAACCACGCCGTGATGGCAAAGGCAGCAACAACCAAGCCAAATCAAAAAAAGCACGCCGCGGCAATCGCGGTGATAACGCCGCACAAACGCTCAGCACCCAAGCCATCGATCCAAATCTGGATATAGGTGATGCAGAGGACTATGCAGCAGCGCAAGCAGAAGGCGGCATCAAAGCGGTAGGCGATCAGCGTATCATTCCATTTATGAAGATAGAAAAGCCAATGGCGCTTTTATCGCTCTTGATGGTCATTGGTAGTATCATTGCAATTGCGGTCAATGGCCTAAACCTAGGCCTTGACTTTACCGGAGGCGTCTCAGCAGACGTACGCTATGAGCAACCTGTCGAGCAAGCAGAGGTCGTACAGGCTTTAGCCGATGGTGGCTTTGATGATGCTGTGGTACAGTATTTGGGTACTCGAGAAGAATTGCTGGTACGCCTACCGCCGCAGTCTGATAATGTCGATGGACTAAATGCCAGCTTGACCCAAGCATTGACACTGCCCGATAATGCTGCTGATATCAGTAACGTCAATATCATCGGTAGCCAAGTGGGCAACGAAGTGTATTTAAACTCCGTCATGGCGTTGGCACTGGCGCTGGTTTGTATGCTCGGTTATGTGGCCCTACGTTTCCAATTTAAGCTATCATTGGGAGCGGTGCTTTCGCTGTTTCATGACGCCATCGTTACTATTGGTGTCTTTGCCCTATTCGGCTTTCCATTTGATTTGACGGTGTTGGCTGCTATTTTGGCCTTGATCGGTTACTCATTGAACGATACGATTGTCGTCTATGACCGTATTCGCGAAAACTTCCGCCGCGTCCGTGGTATCTCACCGCGACAGACCATTGACCTGTCTTTGACAGAGACGTTGCGCCGTACGATTATGACCATCTCAACCGTGTTACTTGTGGTATTGGCCATGATGTTCTTAGGCGGTGATGGACTATACTGGTTCTCAGTAGCGCTATTTATTGGTCTACTGGCTGGTACGTATTCATCGACTTATATCGCAAGCTCAATCCCACTACGTATGGGACTGTCACGTGACGACTTTATTGTAAAAGTAAAGCCTGAGTTTGAAGAAGAAATCGTGACGTTTAACGATCCAAAAATGTACGAATAAGGCCGTATTTGGCCATGATGGCATTCTCTCTCTTATCTTATGGCCAACTGACAACATAAGCACAAAATTTGTATTTTTAATACAATAATAGCGTGTAAAAAGAAGCACCTGACTCACCAGCTGTGAGTCTAGGTGCTTTTGTCTTTTTGCTGCGTTTACGGACTACTGACCACAATCAGGTCAATATAAGACAGCCTCAGCCAGCAAAAAGATGTACGTCTATCACGTATCATCATATTGTATGTTGATTTTATTTAGCATCGCCTACGACAGCGCACTGTCTTTAACAAAGGGCATAAAACGGGTCAAAAATGTCAGTTACCGCCTCCTCTGCTAACGCCTTACCACCGATTGATATCCGCTACGCGCGCATCATCGCAATTGCGCTGCCAGTTTTGCTGGCAAATCTGGCCATGCCGCTACAAAGCGTGATCGATACGGCCATCGTCGGCAATATGAATGATACTGCTAAGCTTGCAGGTATGGGGCTTGCGATACAATTGCTGTCTCTACTGCTGGTTAGTTTTAACTTTTTGCAATATGCATCGTCTGGACTATCCGCGCAAGCTCTGGGGCAACTGAACGTAGCAAGCAAAGATAAAAACACGCTTGATTATCATGCTATCACTCCTTTATTGTCCATCTTACAGCGTGCTTTATTATTAGCCACGGCCATCGGCTTGGTATTGCTGCTGGCAAAGCCTTGGCTGATAGATTTTGGTCTACAGGCACTATCGGCCAATCCTGAAAGTGGCCGCGCGGCCAAGACGTATTTGGATGTGCGTTTTTGGGGTGTCATCGCCGAGCTGATGAACTTTGCTTTTATTGGCTGGTTTGCAGGGCAAGGCAAAACCCGTTATATGCTGTATCAGCAGGGCTTTATTGCCATACTCAACATTATCCTAACGCTGTTTTTTGTCTTTGGGTTACAGATGGAGCTGGTCGGTGTGGCACTGGGCACCACCATTGCGTTTTGGTCAGGTGTATTATTGGCTTTACGGCTGAGCTGTCGGCACCTAAAGATATCTTGGCAAACCTTGTTTTGTGCTGACAGCCAGCATTTTACCAAAGAAAAAATGCTTAGGCTATTTTCACTGAATAAAGACATCTTTATACGTACGCTGATTCTAACGTTAAGCTTTGCTTGGATTACCCGTCTATCTGCTCAAAGTGGCGATGTTATATTGGCGGCCAATGCCATATTATTACAAGTATTGAGCATATCTGCCTTTGCCTTAGATGGCGTCGCTGTATCAGCTGAGACGCTGAGCGGACAGGCAGCTGGGCGACGCGACTGGGCAAGCTTTCGCGTCGTTATCAAGCGCACTGGGCTCGTCAGTTACACGCTGGCTATCTTATTAAGCGCGGTTTGGTGGCTGGCCATGCCTATCTACCTGCCATTTATGACCAATATCGAGGCGGTGTTTCGCTTAGCTGACCAATATCACTGGTATGCAGTGCTCTTACCCTTAGTCGGTGTGGGCGCATATTGGCTGGATGGCATATTTTTTGGTCTGACTGCTGGTAAGGTGATTCGGAATGCCGCGCTTATCTTAGCGGCTGTCTTTTTTCCGCTAAGCTGGCTACTCTATCAGCAGTGGGATATGACTGGTATTTGGCTCAGCGTCTGGAGTCTACTGCTACTCAGACTTATCATTTTAATAGGTTTTTTATACCGCGCTCATCAGACAGGCGATTATGAAAAGCTCCAAATAGGCGCGTAAGGCGGTATTTGCTCCGATGTTGATATCGTCAGTTCGATATAAAAATGTTATAGCAAGTTAATAAAAAAGTCAGTAAGAAAACTAGGATGTCACGTGACTACTCAATCAAAATTATTACATCAGCAGCATAAGGCCCACTATAACTGGGCCGAGGGATTTAAAAAAAGTTTGCCTGTGGCAATGGGTTATCTGCCAGCGGGGATAGCCTTTGGTGTGCTCGCGCAGGTGGCGGGCGTCCCTATATGGGCGACCATTATGCTCAGTGTCGTACTCTATGCAGGCGCCGCTCAGTACGCCTGCTTGCCCATGCTAAGTGCCGGCCTACCGATTGGCAATATGGCAACCAATATTGCCGCAATTAACCTGCGTCATGTGTTTTATGGGATGCCATTGCTCCACTCTCTCCCGCAGAATAAAATCGCCAAAGCCTATTGTTTGTTTGCCTTGACCGACGAGACATTTTCGGTGATGACCAGCTTACCTCAAGAGTCAAGGCAGTCGCTCATTTTACCCATTAGTCTGTTTAACCAAAGCTGGTGGGTGTTGGCGAGCGCGATCGGCGTGATGATCGGCAGCACCCTTAGTGATATGGTGCCGCATTTAGATTTTGCGCTGGTCTGTCTGTTTGCGATATTGGCCTATGAGCAGTTTCAGAGCATCAAACGCTATTTTCCTATTGGCATTGCCATTGTTGCGTTACTGATTGCCTCACTATTTACCAGCAACTGGTTATTATTGGTGGCCATTTTTATTTGTATGTTGATGATTTTGGCACGTGGTTTTTGGGTACAGCGCGGTACAAAAGGAGCCGCTCATGAGCAGTAGTTATCTGATTTTGGCCACCTTTGCAATGGCTGCAGTGACCTTTGTGACGCGTGCACTCCCCGCTTTGATACCAAAAAAGCTGCTGGACACGCCGTGGCTACACCGTTTAAACGAAAGCCTGCCCTTATCAGTGATGGTGCTACTTATCCTCACCAGCCTTTCTTATCAAAACTTATCAGTAACCACCGGTATGCATAGCGCAGAGCTACATTTGCTGATGGCACAGATTGGCGCGCTACTGTTGGTGCTACTGATTTATCATATCAGCCGTCAGTTATTGGTCAGTATGGTCGTTGGTATCGCTGCCATTAATGGGCTGCTATGGCTGTTTACTCAGTTTTTGGGCTAACAGTTTTATAGCAGCACCGCTTTATCTTATTTTTATCTTGTGATGAAAAAGGCTGAACTCTGATAAGAGTCCAGCCTTTTTATTAGATACTATGAGCGGCTGCTCAGTGAGACATTATAGCTCTTCGACGCCCATCATATCGACTGGCGTATCGGCGACGATTTGCACGCCTTTTTTACCTGTTTTGGCAGTGTCGCTGCGCTGCTCTTGTAGATGGTCAAGATAGGCTTCGTTGATTTGACCTGTGATATAGCAGCCATTAAACACGGCACAATCAAACCCTTCTACTTTGCTGTACTTGGTGTCCTTGACCGCGTCAATCAAATCCTCTAAATCTTGGAAAATCAAACGATCAGCACCGATGATATCACGCACTTCCTCTACCGTATGACCAGAGGCGATCAGCTCGCTACGCACCGGCATATCGATACCATACACGTTTGGATACTTGACTGGCGGCGCGGCACTAGCAAAAAACACTTTGTTGGCACCAGCATCACGCGCCATCTGGATGATCTCGTGACAAGTCGTACCACGGACGATAGAGTCATCTACCAACAGTACGTTTTTGCCCTTAAACTCAAGCGGTACTGCACTGAGCTTTTGACGGACAGATTTTTTGCGCTGCTGCTGACCTGGCATAATAAAGGTACGCCCGATATAGCGGTTTTTCATAAACCCTTCACGGTACTTGACGTTCATCTTTAGCGCCAGCTCCATCGCAGAGGTGCGCGAGGTGTCTGGAATAGGAATCACCACGTCGATATTGTGATCGTCGCCCCACTCTGCAAGGATTTTGTCTGCCAGTTTTTCGCCCATGCGCAAGCGTGATTTGTAAACTGAGATGTTGTCCATAATAGAGTCTGGACGGGCAAAGTAAACATACTCAAAGATACAAGGCGTGTATTCTTTTTGCTCAACACACTGATGGGTATGCAGCTTGTGATCCAAATCGATAAAAATTGCTTCGCCTGGTTTGACATCACGAATAATGCTAAAGCCTGACCCTGTCAATGCCACAGACTCAGATGCCACCATGTATTCGGTGCCGCCGTTGGGTGCCATGCGCTTACCAAAAATCAGCGGACGAATACCGTTTGGATCACGAAACGCCAATAAGCCGTGACCTGTGATCAAAGCGACCACGCCATAAGCGCCTTCGCAGCGGCTATATACCGCTTTTACCGCTTCAAAAATATCGTCAGCACTTGGGTTGGTTTTGCCCAAGTTTTGCATCTCATGCGCTAGTACGTTGAGCAGGACCTCAGAGTCAGAGTCGGTATTTAGATGGCGACGATCTTCGATGTACAGCTCTTTTGCCAAAATCTCAGCATTGGTTAAATTACCATTGTGTGCCAAGGTGATGCCATAAGGCGAATTGACATAAAATGGCTGAGCTTCTGCGCTGCTAGAGGTGCCCGCTGTTGGATAGCGTACGTGGCCGATACCAAATTTGCCGACCAGCTTGATCATATGACGGTTCATAAACACATCACGGACCATGCCGTTTTCTTTACGCAGATAGAGTCGTCCATCTTGCAACGTCACAATACCTGCTGCATCTTGCCCGCGATGCTGTAGCATCGTCAAGCCATCATAAAGAATCTGATTGACTGGCTCATGAGCTGCAACCCCAACGACTCCACACATAGTTTTATCCTATTTTGACCCATACATTAGTACTACAATGACGACGAGACTGTAGAGCGGCCTGTTTAGCAGCCAGCATCGCCTTGCCATCTACCTGATGATATCTCTTACTACACTGATGTGTTATTTGTCAAAAACGCCCGCCATCGACTCTAGAATGTCGATTGCCCGTTTATGAGCTGTAATTGCTATCAAATCATTTTTTATCAAGGAAAAATACGAAGATAATGTCATAAAATTTGGTCTAACCAAAACTGGCCGATGATATCGAGCGCTTAAGACTGATTGACCTTATCCCACGCCATGCCCAGTACGTCTGACACCAAGGCTTTACCCATCGGTGCATAAGGCAATAGCTCTGGCGCGAGGACGGACGTTTGCCACTGCGGCAGTTGTACCAGCAGAGGCGCGCTGACACTCAGCACCACCAAGACCATCAGTACGTTTTTTGCCGCACCGAGTACGCCGCCTGCCATTTTATCCAACACACCCAAACGCAGCGTCTGCAGGACACCGGAGAAGACAAAAGCAACCAAGTGCATAATGGCCAAAATAACAATTACTACCAATAAAAACGCCATGGCCATCTGCAAAACAGGGTTTTGTACCACACCCACCAGCTGCGGAGCAATCGAACCTGCCAACCGAGTGGCGGCGATAAGGGCGACAAACCAGCCCAGTAAACCCACTGCTGTCTTAATCAGCCCTACCTGAAAGCCGCGCCACAGTCCAACCAAGACGACGATAGCAATCACGATATCCAAACCACTCATGTCCTATGCCTCATTGGTTTTATCATTTGTATGGTGAGAGAGTGCCGCTGATGACAGGCTTTAGCTTTCCATGGCGTCATAATAGCCGCCGATCGCCTGAATACAAGACTGTACCAAACCAGGCCCACGATAGATAAGCCCAGTATATAGCTGTATCATATCAGCCCCTGCTTCGATTTTTTTGACCGCTTTGGCGCCGCTATCGATACCGCCCACCCCAATCAGTGCCACCTTGCCCTCTAGCTGATCTGAGAACTGCTGCAATATCTGGGTACTGGTATGGCTCACCGGACGACCTGATAGCCCGCCTGCTTGATCGCCATCTCGCAGATCCTCAACCCCGACTCGGCTCAGCGTGGTATTGGTTGCGATTAGACCGTCAATCTCAAAGTCTATTAATTGCTGCGATATATAGTCAACTTGTAATGGCTCTAAATCTGGAGCGACCTTTAGCACCAATGGCACATAAAAGCCATATTCGCTAGCCAACTGACTGTGGCGGTTTTTGATCGTATGCAGCAGCAGCGTCAGTGCTTCGCCACTTTGTAAATCGCGTAAGTTTTTGGTGTTGGGCGAGGAGATATTGACCGTAATATAAGAGGCATGCGGATAGACACGCTCAAGACAGTATACATAGTCATCGGCCGCCTGCTCTACAGGGGTGTCGGCGTTTTTGCCGATATTAATTCCGATATTGCCTTTGTATTTACACCGCTTAACGTTTTCTATCAGATAATCAACGCCCTGATTATTAAACCCCATACGATTGATAATCGCATCGGCTTGTTTGATTCGAAAGAGTCTGGGTTTCTCATTGCCCGCCTGCGCTCGAGGCGTGACGGTCCCGACCTCAATAAAGCCAAAACCCAGCTCCGCCAGCGCATCAATATAATCGCCGTTTTTGTCCAGTCCAGCAGCCAACCCCACAGGATTGGAAAACTGCAATCCCATACAGTCAGTGGGCTGCATCAACTGACCATAGGCCAACCCCAATACACGCGCTCTGTGCGCTTTGTCCAATAAAGACAGTGTCATCTCATGGGCGTGCTCAGGATCCATATTAAACAAAAAAGGGCGAAGTAAGGCATAAGACATAATGGTGGCAGACCCTGCTCGAAAGTTATGGTGAATGAAAAGTGCGAATAAGATCAAGCGCTGCGATTATATCAGCTTAACAGAAATAAGAGCAAAGTTTCATGGGCTAAATTTTTATATTAAGGCACAGGGCGATTGTCTGTGAGTGCAATCCAACCTCTGATGATTCGGTAGAGATGCCAAATAAAAGTAAACAGCATTATTAGCAAGCCAACCCCTGCCAGTAGTACCGAACCGATGGCCATGTTGTTGCTACTATCGGTCAACATACTCACCCCAAATCCACCGAGCGCAAAGGCAATAATAACAATGCCCAAGACAAACCAAACAATACTGTACCAAAAGGTCTTGATTTGCCAATCAAAATGAGTAGCAAGCCATGAGCCATCGGCATCATGACGCTTAGCATAGTTCATCACGATCGGCACAATCCACAACAGACCTGCAGTAAAATAACTGATCACATAGAGCAGATAAGTGATGTGATTGTAAGTGATTAAGGAGCGGCGTTTGTCGCTATTCATAGTATTCTTCGCCTGATTGCTATCGTTATTGTTATTTATAGGATAATTGGCCATTGTACGCATCCATATCTGACAGTGACTGATACTTAGTTCATTGTGTCAAACAAAGGGGTTTTCAATGGTGCATCTATCAATAGCCTGCCGCAGATGATTCAGTGGCTAATGACTCTGTAGCGTGAGCGTCGTGATTGACGCTCATAGATGACTCACTGAGCGATGGTCGCTTGCACTTGTATCAGCTGACTGGTCAAATCTTGTTGCATCGATAGCTGAGTAAACTGCCAACCTTGCTGCTGCAGCTTGGCAAGTGCGCCACTGACCACCGCTTGACTGGCATGATCAAAGCTGAGCTGTACCGCATCGCCCGCCGCGACGACTTGCGCATTGGCAATGCCTGAGTGATCAAGTAGTGTACTGACGCGGCTGGCAGGCGGCATGGCCGCTGCGCCGTCTGGGGCGGCAGATGCAGTGAGCGCCTGACTGTCGATATTGCCTGACTGAGCACGCAGCCAAAAATAATCAGCCACTTGCGCTTGATAGGCGTTTTTACTGTCTGTTGCTGCTTGATGCATACTATAGCCACCATAACCGCCCACAAACACCAATAAAAACACAGACAGTACCGTTAGCGCTAGCTGATCGCGTGATGGCAAGGCATGCCAGCGCGACGATAGAGTGTTTCGGTAATGACTAAAGCGCTCCAATAAAGCATTGTCCTTTATCAGCTTACTCGGCTCAGCAATGCTGTTGCGGCTCTTGGCACGGCGCTGTAAACGTTTCATTTTCTACCTTTTGCTGATTTTGCGATAAGTAAGAAAGACTTAGACTATGAGGTCGCCGTGGCCGCTTGCAAGTCCGCACTCTCTGCGACCGCTACTGTGATCTGACCACTGAACTGCCCTTGCTCAGTGCTATTGACCTGAGCCAGCTTTGCATCGATGCCTTGGGCGACCAAGGTGCTGGTAAACTGGTCAAGACTACCACGATCAGGAGCAATCAAGGTAAAACTCAGCGCAGAGGGCTGCATCACCAAAGCTTGTGCATGCAATGAAGACTGTTTGATCAAGGGTGATAGCCGTGCCAGTGTCGCCATATGAGACGCCTGTGCTTGACTGTCATGGCGCAGTTTTGGTTGTAGCTGTATTTGTAGCTTGTTGCGACTGCTCAGTGGCTCGTTGGCAAACCAAGAATTATACTGATTTGCAATCTCAGCTTTGGTCGCAGTAGCTGCCTGCTGGTACTGATACCACTGCACGCCATCGGTTGCTATTTGTAGCACTAGCGCTGCCAACGCCACCATCATCGCCATCCGTAAATACGGCGATAGCTGAGAATCAGCGGATTTTACAAAGAAATTTAGCGCATGGCGCTCAGGGTTTTCAAGTGGTACTGGGGAGGCAGATAACGGCGTCAGCAGCAGCTGATGATCAGCGATAAGCTCAGCGGTGTGGGCAAACCAATCAGACCGAGCGTCCAGCTCGTCTTGCTGCTCCATAGCGGCGATAGGCGGCAAAAGGCTCACCTCGCTTAAGTGCGGAAAACGCTCAAAAATCAGCGGTAAATAACTGACCGCCATGCCCTGCCATGCAGACTGGCGCAGCAAAGTGGTTTGCTCGTCTTGATAAAGCGTGATTTGCTGACCGGCCTGCTCCGTTGGCGCAGGTAATAACAAAAAATCAGGCAATAGTGCGATGAGGCTCATGCCAGCCAACTGCGCGCTTTGTTGCCATGAGTCGATATCGCTCTGCGCCAAGGCATACAATTGATGACGCTCAGCGTGACTGATCTGGCGAACGGCCAACTGCTCCACAGGAGTCAAGGACATCTCTTCAAACAAATACTGCTTGCCACTATTGCCCAGCTGCTTGAGCTGGGCAGTATTTAGCTCAGTATCTACCTGCAATACATGACTGGATGGAAAGTACAGGCAGACCGCATTTTTTCCATTGGCTTTATAACTCCCATACCCCTCTTGTAGCTGCTGCCACCCCTCAACGCTTTGCCAGTGTTGAAGGTCTTCATGCCAGACAGCCAGTGGGCTATGCTGCGCCCGTAACCAAACATGTATCACTAAGCGTGTCCTTAATCATTAAAGCATTTATCAAAGGTAGGTGGCGTTATTGTGTAGACAACTGCTACTGGGTGACGACCATAATCACGGGCAAAACACGCATCACATCAAACAATCTAGGGCGTGTCCTCATTTCAAAAATGGTGATAAAAATGAGATAAATTGCAGTCAAACAAGGAAAATAGCGCCGTTAATATCAGGATATTGACCAGCTATTTGACGATGTTTGGCAAGATTTGGCCATTTTTAGCCCATTTAGATAGCTATCGAGTGAATTGAAGATACGCCCTAATAAGGCTGCTTCGGTACAAAGCGATCCGTTTCCCGCGCCATGCCAGCCATCACAAAGTCCATCTCAAACACTCGTGCTTCTGCCAAGGCAAACGACTCAGGATACTCCCCTATCAGCAGCCCTGCGATGTGAGCGACGATTGACATATGACACACCACAACCAAGCACTCGGCTTCAATATGACCAAGGTCGATCAAGGCTTGATGCGCATCATCTGCTGGCGTAATGTTATCTAGTATGACGAAGGGCACCGTTGGCGCACAGGCTTGAAACGCGGCCAAGGTTTGCTGCGCTCTATCATAAGGACTCACGATAAACTGATCTGGCTGATAGCGCGTCATCACGAACTCTGCCGTTTGCGCCGCCTGCTCTCTACCCAGATCTGTCAGTTGACGCGCGCTGTCTGGTCGCGTGTCGTTCTCTGCTTGACCATGACGTACCAATATAATTTTCATAAGCTTCCTTAATGCCGCCTAAGCGCTGCATACCTACTGCGAGTTTTTAGCAAGTCGGCTTTTTATTTGGCGTATTATTTGTCTTTATCACTATTCTTGTCAGCAGTTTTGCTGGCTGAGCTTTTCATATGTGCTGTCAGCGCTGCATTGCTATGATCATGCGCCATCACAAACTCGACATCGCTACGAAACCCAGCTTCCATCAGATGCAAAGCCACACCCAAGGCGGCCTTGTCTTCATAAATGACGGCGTATAGGGCATGAGTGATGGGCATATAGATGCCCTCGCGGGTGGCTTTTTCGTGCACTTGCTGGATGGTATTGACCCCTTCCGCGGTCTGACCCAGCTTTTTGACTGCTGCATCGATATTCATACCACGACCAAGCATATTACCGATACGAAAGTTGCGACTGAGCTCTGAGTTACAGGTTGCGTATAAATCGCCAACACCTGACAGGCCTAAGAAGGTCAATGGATTGGCCCCCGCCTCAACCCCGAAACGGCTCATCTCAGCCAAAGCGCGAGTCAATATCATGGCCTTGGTGTTTTCGCCGACTTCATAGGCCGCCGCCATACCCATAGCAATCGCATAAATGTTTTTGAGCGCGCCGCCCAGCTCTACGCCTTTGACATCATCACTGGCAAATACCCGAAAAAACGCACTATGCAGCGCGGCTTGCACCGCATGACGCAGCGGCTCAGACTCACTCGCAATCACCGTAGCAGAGGGCATGTTTTTCATGATTTCTATGGCCAGATTGGGCCCTGACATCACGCCAAAATTCACCTCTGGCAACTCTTCTTTGATGATGTCACTCATCAAGGCAAATGTGTCTTTTTCCATACCTTTGGTCAAAGAGACAATGGATTGCCCACTGATAAAAGGCGCGATGTTTTTTAGTGTCTCACGAAAGGCCAAACCAGGCACCGCGATAAAAACAATGTCTTTTTCTTTGACTGCGGCGGCCAAGTCATGACTGTATTTTAAGCGATCATCAAGTTTATGTCCTGGCAAATATTTTTTGTTGGTTTGGGTTTTTGCCATCGCCTTAACAGTGCGCTTATTGCGCACCCAAAGCGTGGTATCACAGCCATTCCGCGCCGCGAGATTTGCCATGGCAGTACCAAAACTGCCGCCGCCCAAAAACGCCAAACGTAGCTTGGTCGGATTGCTATGGATTTTGGCCATGTTTTTTGCAACGGCAGACTCTACCGCACTGGGATTGAGCTTTTTACGGCCCAGGCCTGATTTGGTGGCGCGCTCGATGATGCCTGCCAGCAGACTGTTTTGTTTGTCAGAGCTTTGCTTATCCGTGTCATTATGCTCGTTATTGGTGTCTTTATTACTGTCGTTAGGGCTAGTCATGTTCTGGTATCCGTGTTGACTGACTTATTATAAGTAGCATTATCGTGATTGAAAACCAAGATGCCGACCGTGTTTATTGTATATTGTGGGCATCTAAACCAAAGCGCCTGTAAACCTTATGACTCAAAACGTATGAGCGGTTCAATGTCAATGGGCTTGCGTGTAGGCTCGTCCTTAGGACTAGTGCCAGTATAAACAAAAGCCGTAATATAATCATCTGCCCCCACGCCAAAGTATGCCTTGACCGCAGGCTCATTACAAAGCAAACCTGTCCGCCATACCGTACTAAAGCCTTGTGCCTTTAGAGCCAGTAGCATATTTTGGACAGCGGCGCCTGCGCTGAGCAGCTGCTCAAAAGGCGGCACTTTTTTGTGTGCTTGCATGTTGGTCACGACCGTTATGATAACAGGTGCACGTAGCGGCATGGTATGAGTTTTTTTGATGGTTTTTTCGGTTAGCACTTCACCTTGTTGTGCAGCCTGTGCCTTTGCGGCGCTCACCAATGCCGCGCCCAACTGATGACGCGCCTCACCTTCGGTGACGATAAACCGCCACGGTTGCAGCTTTTTGTGGTCAGGCGCTGTGGCCGCACAGGCGATTGCTGCTTCTATCTGAGCACGGGTAGGTGCAGGCGTGTCTAGATTGCCCATGCTGCGCCTCGAGCCAATCCAGCCGATCATCGCTTCACTATTGACTGGCATCTCATCCGTGTCGATAATTTGTATAGACTGCTTTTTATTATTTTTATCAGAGGTAGTCATTACCGCTCCTTATTTATTTTGTGGTCACAGACGGGTTGCGTCAAGCTTTGATAATCCTTGAAGATATTTTTTACTCAAAACGACTAAAAACCATTGCATGCGCACACTGATATCATGCCTTTGTGGTACCTTTACACACCCTTAGCCTCAACAGCTATTACTGTACTCAACAGCCATTGCCGCTACGCAGCCTCTTCGGTGCGATGCTCCGTACGCAGGTAGTCTTCTGATTGCATCTCAAGCAAACGCGAACGTGTACGTTCAATCTCAAAAGCCAGTTTTTCTCCCTGATAGAGCTCAAGAATAGACTGCTCGGCACGCACCAGTAGCTTGACACGGCGATCATAAAACTCATCGACCAAATAAATAAAACGCCGCGTTGGATCACGTAAATCATCGTCTAAGGCTGGCACCACATCGACCAACACCGTACTAAACTGTTTGGCGATTTCGATAAAATCTGCAGCAGAGCGCGGCTCCATACACAAGTGTCTAAAATCACAAAACAAAATATCTTCGGTACGGGCGTTGACCTTAATCGAGCGGCCATTGATGACGATGGGCTCTTTGCTGATTTTTTGGTTGTTAGACAGGCTGGCAAAACGGTTGGCCAGCCAGTGATGATTGGCCTTGGTCAATGGCGACTCATACAGCTCAGCTTGCTGCAGTACCCGCAAACGATAGTCGATGCCTGAGTCGATATTCATCACCGTAGTATGGTGCTCGACCTCAGCGATCGCAGGCAAAAACCGGTCACGGTGCAGGCCATCTTTATACAGACCTGCTGGCTCGATATTGGAGGTGGCGACCAACGTCACGCCACGATTAAACAGCATGGTAAACAAATCGCCTAAGATCATGGCATCAGAGACGTTGGAGACAAAAAATTCATCAAAACAAATCACCACCGCTTCTTTGTAAATAATATCAGCGACTTTTTCGAGTGGATCACTTTGACCTTGGAGCGCGTTAAGCTCTTGGTGCACGCGCTGCATGAAATGATGAAAGTGCTGCCGCATCTTACGCTCGATGGTCAACGAGTCATAAAACATGTCCATCATCCACGTCTTACCGCGGCCTACCCCGCCCCACATATACAGACCCTTTGGGGCAGCAGGCTTGGATTTCAAAAAGCTAAAAAAGCGCTTTTTTTGTGGCACGCTGTCACTGAGCTGATGATACAGCTCATCGAGATAGCTCATGGCCTGATATTGCTGTTCATCTCGCGTAAACTCACCTGTGCTGATGGCTTGCTCGTAGCGTTGCAACGGGGATAAACTCATAATGCGACTCATTGTTTAATAAAATTTATTTGATAAAATCAAATGGTTATATTTTTACGATTGTATATAGCTGACGCGACTCTCATAGCAATCGATCCTAGCTATCGTCCAGAAAAACTATCATTAGAAAAACTATCGTCCAGAAACACTGTGGTGCTCAAGCAGTTTTTTTAATTCAGACAAACGCCCATGAAAAAAGTGCCCCGCCCCATCGACCACACTGACGGCGATACCCAGACGATCCGCAAATGCTTGCATCTTAGCAGGGTCAATCACCTCATCAGCATTACCATAAATCTCAAAGGTCTTATCAGCAGGTAAGTCGATATCACTGCTGTCGTTTTTTTCTACCGATGGCGCGATAAGCGCGATATTTATAAGCTCGAAATCGCTCACGTCCCAGATATGTGAGGCCTCAAGCACTTGTTCGGCGACGCGCGCGGTGACATACCCGCCAAAGGAAAAACCGCCCAACCACAGCTTGCGCGCGCCGGTTTGCTCAGCGATCCATTGTAGCACGGTCATCGCATCGACGACTTCGCCATCGGCATAATCATGCTCGCCTGTGGACTGACCGACACCGCGAAAATTAAACCGCACCACATGCATGCCACTATCGCGAGCAAAGCGGTACATGGTCGTGACCACTTTGTTATTCATCGTCCCATCAAACAAAGGGTTGGGGTGACAAAGCAGCGCCACCGTATCGGTATTGGGATCGTTAGGGTTGTCTTGTTGCCAGAGCGCATCGACCTCGAGCACGCCAGCAGGAGAAGGAATCAGGTGCATATTATTACTTACTTAATTAAGAATGAATGTCTCAATTATCCTAGATATGGTTTATATTTCAAGTGATTTGCTGTACAGACACCCTAGTAACCGCCTAAATGCCTACAAGTAAGACAACAGTAAGAGCGCACACAATAACTACCTAGACACCAAAGCGCCGAATGGGTTAGATTCATACTGATTGTGTAGTGGTGACTGGCAAAGCGTCTGTGCCATTTATCATTACAATACTCAACATCTAAATTGAGGAATACATTATGATTACTATGAATAAAACCGCCGCTTTTGGTGCCACATTGGCCGCCGCACTTGCTTTGAGCGCCTGCCAAAGCACCCCGTCATCACCGGTCATTCAACGTGCCAACGCTACCTACGAGACCACGGGTATCGCCGATACAAAAGTCAAAGCGCAACAAAACGCCATCGATAGCGCTCAAAAAACGTGCCGCAGCAAGCAAGTAATTATCATTGAGGACACAGTCAACTACAATGGTATCTTGGATGAGCGCACAGGCCGCATGGTTGGACAAGCTGGCGCGGTGCTCGGTAGTATCTTTGGTACCGGTTCACCAGATTTATCGCGTGATGACGACTATGAATACACCATCAGCTTTCGCTGCCAATAATTCACTGCCAATAACGTGATGGTGCGTAAACACAGCCGCTAGCCACTCGCCAGCCCTTCTGTTTGTCACAGCATTTATGCAGCAGATCGGTTGGCTTCTCTTTTTGTGACTGCGCTTTTGAGGTAAACTATCATCAGCTCAAAACCTCAAGCGATACACGCAGCGCTATTTCGCGGATTGTCAACTTGCCTTGCTCTCTGATTGATAGGGTCGGTTGTTTTTTTGCCGCGTTTTTTTCCGCATTGCTTTTTACGATATGGTCTCTTTGGTTTTGATAGCAACCATTTCATACCTTTCTGTCCCACTTTATACTTTTATGTCTTAGTCGGCTTTGGTCTCCTATTATGCGCAAACCCAATCTCTCAAATATCAAACAAGCCAAAGTCCTAGCCCCTGCCAAAGACTTGGCGACGTTAGAAGCTGAGCTTGCTGAGCAAGAAAACAGCCTAGAAGTCAGTTTAGAAGACACGGTGCTGCGCTTAAGTGACTACTTGTCGGCGGTAGAGATGGTGGTAAAAGAAACCTTTAACCATCGCGTGTGGGTGAAGGCTGAGATTCGCAACTTATCGAGCAAAGGTGGGCATTATTATTTTGAGTTGGCCGAAAAAGATGACGATGGTAAGGTCGTGGCCAGCTGCCGCGGCAACCTCTGGCGCTTTAAGGCCGCCCGCGTTTTGGCGAAGTTTGAGCGCGCAACGGGCATGCCGCTTGAGCGCGATCTGACCGTACTGCTCAAAGTATCGGCAGGTTTTCATGCGCAGTATGGCTTTTCGCTCACGATCGAGGATATCGATCCAAGCTACACGTTAGGCGATTTGGCGCGGCAATACGCTGAGATGGTCGACCGCTTAACGGGCGAAGGACTCCTGCACCTCAACCAGCAGCTACCGACACCGTTTGATATCGAGCATGTGCTGGTCATCGCCCCCGAAAAAGCCGCAGGATTGGGCGACTTTCAGGCAGATGCAGACCGCTTAGCCAGTACCGGTGCTTGTCAGTTTCATTACCATCATGCCACCTTTCAGGGCAATCATGCGCCAAGCGAGATTCGTCAAGCCATCGTCAGCGCTCAGCAGCAATTCCAAGATACCTATCAGCGTTTGCCAGATTTATTAGTCATTATCCGCGGCGGCGGTGCGGTGGGCGATTTGGCTTACTTAAATGACTATGAGCTGGCAGCATTGGTGGCTGAGCAGCCTATTCCTGTGTGGGTCGGCATCGGTCATGAGCGGGATAAAGTCATTCTAGATGAGGTGGCGCATACTAGCTTTGATACGCCATCAAAAGTCATCGCAGCGATTATCAGTCATCTGGCTCAGCTCATTACCCAAACGCTGCAATACCAAGCACAAATCAAACAAGCGGCCACACAGCAGCTCACGATGGCTGAGCAAAAAACGTCACGACAATTGAGCCATATCCAATCGCACACCATCGGTCAGCTGACCGCACTGCGAAAAGACAGTAATTATGCGTGGCGTAGCATTCAGCAAAGCGCTCAGCGCCAAGTTAAGCAAGCCGCCAGACTCACCAGCAATCTGCGCGCGCAGACTCAATCCTTGGCTTATCAGCAATTAGCAGCCGCTTCTACTTATAGTCAAAACCACCAAAAAACAGTGATACAAACCGCCCAGGTGCGCGTCATACAAGCGCAGCGTAACAGCGAGCATCTGCGTGACATTGTCCTTTTACACCGTCCTTCTCGTGTGCTCAAGCAAGGCTATACCATGCTCACTGATGCCAAAGACAAACAAATTCTGACCAGCAGCACGCAGCTTTATCCTGAGCAAACCATTCATATCGTCTTAAAAGATGGTAAAGCACAGGCGCAGATTGTTGAGATTAAAGACAATCACAAGAGGACAGAATCTGCTAATACGCTAACCGAATCAGACAACAACGTTTAAGAACTAATTACTTAAACCCTACTATCTACCAAAACCATTACCAGAGCTTAGGAAAACCTTATGACTACCCCGACTCGCCGACGCAAAAAAGCCGCCCCAAAAACCTTTAAGGCGGCTTACGATATTTTAAAAACCAATGCCGAGCAGCTACAGCAGCAAGATGAACCCGATATCGACAACCTTATGACCACGGTCGAAGAGTCAATCGCGGCGTATCGTGTCTGCGAAACCCGCATCAATGCCGTACAGCAAGCGCTAGATGCGGCGTTTGCTGAAGAAGGTCGCACAGAGAGTAGTGATCAAAATAGCAACCGCTAGTGGCGATTTATTATGGCGTATCCACCTCAAACACTTGGCGAAGATAGGCAAGATAGGTGTCATTATTAATCATGGTCTTGCCTGGACTGTCAGACAATTTTGCCACAGGCTGACCGTTACACTCGACCAGCTTTAGCACGATATTGATTGGGGTGATGCCCATGTCATTGGTCAAGTTGGTGCCGATGCCAAAGCTGGTTTTGATACGGTCTTTAAAATACTGATGCAGCTCCCACGCCTTGTCCAAATCCAAACCATCACTAAAAGTCAAAATCTTAGTCTTAGGGTTTATCTTGAGCTTTTTATAATGCGCGATGGCCTTGTCACCCCACACATAGGGGTCGCCGCTGTCGTGACGCAAGCCATCAAACAGCTTGGCAAAATACAAGTCAAAATCACGCAAAAACGCATCCATACCGACGACATCTGTCAGCGCGATTCCTAAGTCGCCGCGATACTCATGGACCCACGCTTCCAGCGCCGCTTTTTGTGAATCGCGCAAACGCACATCCAATGCCTGAAATGCCTGCATAAACTCGTGCGCCATCGTACCGATCGGCGTCATTCCCAGTTTTTTTGCTAGATAAACGTTTGAGGTGCCGCCAACTATCTTTGGGGCAGCCTTGTGTAGGGTCTCCACCACATGCGCTTGCCAAGATTTGCTAAAGCGGCGACGCGTACCAAAATCAGCCACGATAAAAGGCGGTGTATCGGGGCTATAGCTGCTTTGTTCGGCTGCATAATGATGCAGTAGCTCAACTTTGGCGTCTAGCCGGCGCTGGCCTTCTGCCAAGACTTGAGCGTCTGATAAGGCACTAAAATACAATTCATTGACAATGGCCAAAACAAACACTTCAAAAAACATTGCCTGTATCATCGGTCCTTCGATATCGATGCACAGTCTGTCTTTTTCATCGGTGCTGACAGTGATAAAACGGCGCTTGAGCTTAAACAGCTCGAGATAATCGACGAAGTCTGAACGAATAAAGCGCAAACCGCGCAGATATTCTAATTCATCTTCCGAAAACCGTAACTCGCACAGACTATCTAGTTGCTGCTCTAGAGCGTCTTTGATATCGGCTAAGGGATAGACAGTATCCTTATTATTGCGGCAACGAAAGCGATAAACCCCATGCGTCTGTGGAAACTGATGCAGCATGGCTTGGAGCATGGTGAATTTGTACAAATCGTTATCAAGTAACGAGGTAATAATAGGTGCATAGGTAACGGTCATACTATGGCCTTAGAAACACAAAAATAAAAAATAACGTCACCTAATACTCAAAGCGACACAGTATATAATATGATAAACAACCAGATATGGCGCACAAACAGCACGTTTGCAGCGCGCATTCATCAGTCGTCAGTCGTCAAGTATAACGAAATTTTCTGCTTTTTTCAGAGTTCCTGCTTTCTTGGTGCTTTTATTAAGGCGTGCCCTCAATCTAATTGATAGTCAGCTAATAGTCAGCTAAATGGGTCAAAAATGGCAAAACATTTATAACACTGTATAACGCTATTGATACCACTACGACGTAATCAGTTTGACCAAAGGCGCATAGCCTGACTGCGGCATCACATCAACGGGGATAAACTGCAGCGCGCCACCATTGATACAATAACGTAGGCCGCCACGATCCTTTGGCCCATCGGGGAACACATGGCCCAAGTGTGAGTCCGCGACCCGCGAGCGCACCTCGGTACGCACCATATTAAACGCTCGGTCTTCGTGCTGGGTAATCACTTGCATATCGATGGGCTTGGTAAAGCTTGGCCAACCGCAGCCTGACTGGTACTTATCAGTAGATAAAAACAAAGGCTCGCCCGAGACCACATCGACATAAATCCCAGGAGCAAACAAGTCATCATACTCATGACTAAACGCCCGCTCTGTTCCTGCCTGTTGAGTGATATTGTACTGAGCTTTGGTGAGCGTCTGCTGTAGCGCACTTTTATCAAACCCAGCATAGCGTTTAGGCTCTAGCGCTTCTGCGACGGTGCTGACAGGCGCAAGCTTGGGTGGTGCCGTACTCTCAAGCTTATCATCGGCAAGGCTGAGATCGACATGACAGTAGCCATTGGGGTTTTTTGCCAGATAGTCTTGATGATACATCTCCGCCACATAAAAGTTGTCTAACGGCTCATTTTCGACCACAACTTTTTGCTTATATTGGCTCTGTACTCGCTTTAGCGCCGCGTCGATGACCGCTTTATCGTCTTGATCGGTATAATACACCCCAGTACGATACTGCACACCGCGATCATTGCCTTGTTGGTTTAGGCTGGTCGGGTCAATGACGCGAAAATAATACTGCAAAACCGTATCAAGATCTATCTTATCAGCATCATAAGTGACTTTTACTGCTTCAGCATGCCCTGAGCCGCGAATGACCTGCTCATAACTGGGGTTGGCAGTATCCCCATTGGCATAGCCTGATAGCGCATCGACCACGCCATCGACACGTTCCATATAGGCTTCAACACCCCAAAAGCAGCCGCCTGCCAGATAGATAGAGCGGGTATTGATGGCGTTGCCTTTGTCATTATAATACACCCCATCTTTTTGCTTGATGGTTTCAATCTTGCTATTGCTGGCTGCCGCTTGGGCGTTTGTAGGCTTGCTACTGCCAGCCTTTAGCTCGGCAAAGTCGTTTTCGGCATTGTCCGCCAGCGCATATGCTTGCTCGGTCGATATATTGCCTTTGACTAAGTGTACCAAGTTGCCGGTTTTATCCAGTATCGCCCAGCTTGGATAGACCTGCACGCCAAGCTGCTTGATGATAGCGCCAGAAGGGTCAGTCAATACCGGTAGTTTGGGATACTCTGACTGCACGCCTGCATACCATGAGGCAAATTCACCCTCAGCTTTCTCATTGAGATGACCAGGACTTGCCATAGTGACTACGTTTAAACCAGAGAACTTAGGATCAAGGCGCCACACTTCGGTCTCGGCCAGCGTGCCCAAACACAGTGGGCACCAGCTCGCCCAAAACTTAACCAAGGTCGGCTTATCAGGGTCGATCACTGCCGCGCCTGTCTCGCCCAGACCTGTAGTCAATTGCGGCAATGCTTGCATCTGCCCAAGCATGTCAGAGGGCAGCATATCTCGTGAGCTGGTCACGCCGCTGTTTTGCTGACTGGCACTACTGCCAGCACTACTACTGGCACTATTATCAGCATTACTCATTTGGCCGCAAGCCATCAGCAGCCCAGCGCTGAGCACCGTCATCACGCCATAGCGGCTGGTATTTTTTAGGTAGCGTGATGGTTTTGAGTGAGGGGGCTGTTTTACTACATGCTGTGATGGGGGTTTGGCGGTAACGTTACTTATAGAATGGCTGGTACTTGACTGAACTTTGTACCAATTTAAGTGGCGTGGTTGATCGTTTTTATCGGTAGGCTGGTTTGACATAATAGATCCTTTAACTAACACTGCTATGAGTGGCAGATATTTTTATAGTACGACCATCTCTGCCTAAATACAATTCAGACAATATTAAAAACAGCGGTTTCATATTGAGCTTTTGTTAACTGTTGTATCACCGATCAAACCCTACACTCTATCGTGCAAAATGCCTTTGCTGTCGATAAAAAACGCCAAAATCAGCATCACGACTTAGTGCGCATAAACTGCGCCACATAATCATCAGCAGGGTCGTGACGTAGCTGCTGCGGGGTGCCCGTCTGTACCAAACGACCACCGTTTAAGATGCTGATGCGTTGGCCGACCTTGATGGCCTCATCAATATCATGGGTAATAAAAACGATGGTCTTGTCCAGCCGATCTTGCAGCTCCAGCAGCTGGTCTTGTAGCTGAGCACGAATCAGCGGATCAAGGGCAGAAAACGCCTCATCCATCAGCAAGATTGGGTTGTCTGTCGCCAGTGCCCGTGCCAGCCCAACACGCTGCTGCATACCGCCTGATAGCTCGTCAGGGTAGCTGTGTTCTAGATTGGGCAGTCCGACTTCATTGAGCCAATGCCGTGCAATCTCATGGCGCGCTTTGGTACTCATCTTCCGTACCCGTAGGCCATAAGCGACGTTTTGTATGACAGTCATGTGCGGTACTAGGCCGAAATGCTGAAACACCATACTGACGGTATGCTGACGATACTGCTGCAGCGCTTTATCATTGAGCGTCAATATATCGATAGCAGACGATCCTGCTTGCGCTGTAGTCTGCGTCTCCTCTGCTACTACGGTAGCAGGCGCGCGACTAGGGTTTGTTGTATGTAGGCTGGTATCGACCCATATTTTGCCACAGCTTGGGTCTATTAGACGATTGATATGCCGTATCAAAGTCGACTTGCCTGAGCCTGAAAGCCCCATGATACAGTGCAGCTCCCCTGCTTTGATGGCGAGGTTGATGTCATAAAGCCCGACCGAATACCCTGTCTGCTCTTTGACCTCGGTACTGTCCATCCCTTGCGCCAATAGCGATAAAGCTACCTGCGCCTGTGCCGTGCTGGCATTATAAATCTTACTGATATTTTCAAGCTGAATATGGTTCATCATGGTTCTCGCTATGGGGTTTTTATGCGGTTTAGCACAGCTTAGCTCGATGTAGCCGCTACTTATCACCCTATCGGACGCTTGCCAGCATCGATGGTTTGTTGGCGGGCACGCTTGCCTTGACCAAATGCCTGAGTGATACGATCAATGATAATGGCGACGATGACGATCGCGGTACCTGCTTGTAGCCCTTGACCAATATTTAGCGTTTGAATAGACTGCAGCACATCCTCGCCAAGACCTGGCGCCCCAATCATAGAAGCCAGCACCACCATGGACAGTGACATCATCACCGCTTGATTGATCCCCGCCATGATACTTGGTAATGCTTGTGGTAGCTTAATCCAAATCAGCAGCTGACGATGCGTACTGCCAAACGAGCGCCCTGCCTCGATCATCTCATGATCGACTTGGGTAATGCCCAGCGTCGTCAGGCGAATCAGCGGCGGCAAGGCATAAATGACGGTAGCAAACAGCGCTGGCACCTTACCAATTCCAAATAGCATCAGCACCGGAATCAAATATACAAAGCTTGGCATGGTCTGCATCACATCCAAAATGGGCGTGACTATCTTACGCAGTATCTTACTGCCCGACATCGCAATCCCGATCGGAATGCCAATTACCACTGTCACCAGCACCGAGACGATTAGCAGGGCAAAAGTATCAATCAGCGCGCCCCACAGCCCAAAAGCACCGATCAAAAACAGCCCTGCACCGCATGCCAAGGCAAACCACACCTTACGAACCGCAAACCATCCCAATACCGTGACGAGTAAGATAAGCAGCCATGGCGGCATTGCGGTCAATAGCCGCTCAATCGGTAATAATAAATAAGTAAGTGCCAAAGTACTGATGGTACGAAACACCTCACCGTAGTTTTTTACCACGCTTGCCAAGGTATTATTGAGCGGGGTCTCAAGCGACCATGATGGGAAGCTCGATGCAAGGCCAAATGCGTGATTATTGATGCCATCATCATGAGCGATAGTGCTATCGTTGGCTGCCGCACCTGTGAGGCTAATACCTAACTGCGCTGCTAGATTGATGGCCGCTTCGTCAGTCACCCACGTGCGCCAGACGTCTGGATGCTCGCGCAAAAACACCAACGCTTGCTCTTCGCCGCTACGTTTGTTTTCACTCATCTCTAAGATAGCGCCATTGAGCGCATCGGCACTAAACTGTACGTTATTAAAAACATCAACCAGCGCTGGGTGGGACGCTATAAACGGGGTGGAGACAGCAATCCCCAAAGGAGAAACGGGAAAGCCTGAGATGCAGTCAGCGCTGCCATCTGCGCGCAGCAAATCCTGCCAACAAGCATCATCGTGCGCAGGAAACTCAAGCGCGGCAAAGTCGTATTTCGCCATCAACCCTGTCGGCTGCCAGTAATAAAACAGTAAGGGTTTGTGCTGCTCAAATGCAGACGATATCTCGGCATCGAGTGCCGCGCCCGTACCGGGGTGCGCGTTGTTAAAAACACCATCCAATCCTGTATTTTTTAGTAGCCGCGTATTAAACACCTCACAAGTCCAGCCAGAAGGGCAATTCATAAAACGAGCACTGCCTGGATCTTCTGGGTCTTCAAACAAATGGGCATACTTGGGCAAATCTTGGTAGCTGCGCAGTCCCGGATTTTCTTCTAGCACGTATTTGGGCACATACCAGCCTTGGGTTGCGCCGCCTTTGAGCGTATCGCCGATGACAGCAACTTTATCTTGCGCAATGGCCTGTTCCATGATCGGTGAGCGCCCAACCCACTGCTCACCGATGACTTGAATATCGTCTTGCGACAGCGCGGTTTCGAGCGCAGGGCCAGCACCTGGCACCTCCTCGACCGCACACTCATAGCCATCTTCGACGATATACTTGAGTACCCCAGAGATAAACTGACCACTCTCCCATGTCAGCGCGCCAAATTTGACAGGTGATTGGCAGGCCGCCGAGGCTGCCACGGGCAGGAGTAATGTACTCATACAGAGTAAACTTAACGCAATCCATTGGCGCATGCTCAGTCCTATTGATGATGGGTGCCGCTCGCCTATACCTACACGTAAGTATGAACGAATCTCTTGCGTCAGTAGCACGCATGAGCGATTGGCTTAAATGATAGGTTGCCGTTGTTTAGAGGTACTACAAAGTGTAGCGACTTCTCACAGAGATGACAAATGCTTATTGTTCACTACCCATGCGCGGCCTACCGCTATTTGGCCAAAAAAAAGCACCTACCTAGGTAGATGCATAAGTATGCTTAAAACGTGTCGCCACAAGGCTGTATTAGGCATGGCTACACTGAGCATGACTATATCGGACGCAGTGACTTACAAGGCAACTGTTTGAGCGCTACTTTAAAAATAGAGCCATGGCTTTTTTAAACAGTCCACCATAAGGCGGTAGTAGTAAATTCATGCCGTTGAGCTTGGCCTGTACAAACACAGGCTTCATGTGACTAAGACGCTCAAATCCTGCCTTACCATGATAAGCACCGGTGCCCGAATCACCAACGCCACCAAAGGGTAAGTCGTGCTGCGCCACGTGCATGAGGACCTCGTTGACACACAGACCACCTGAAACCGTACGATTACGCACTTGCTCTATATCGCCTTGATGTTCGCCAAATACATACAAAGCCAGCGGACGCGGGCGCGAATTGACCAAGTGAATGGCGTCATCTAGCGTTTCGTAGTGTATCAAAGGCAAAATCGGCGCAAAAATCTCATTGTCCATGACCTCACTGTCTAACGCAGGCTCCCGAACGATCACAGGCGGCATCAGGCGTGTTTCGCTGTTGGCCTCAATCGGGGTCAACGCATGCACCTGCTCGCTTGGTAGCGCGTTCAAATAGCCTTTTACGCGCTCAAACTGCGCGCCATTGATGATGCGCGAGTAGTCAGGATTGTGCTCAATATCAGGATAGTGCTTATCCATCCAGTCTTTTGCCGCTTGGATAAATGACTCATGATAACGACGGGGAATCAGCACATAATCAGGGGCGATACAGGTTTGACCAGCATTTAGTGTCTTGCCCATCATCACGCGATTGACCACCGATTCCAAATTGGCATCATCCAAGACGATCACCGGCGACTTACCACCCAGCTCTAACGTCACTGGCGTCAGATTGGGGGCGGCGGCTGCCATGACTTTTTTGCCGACCGCTGTCGAGCCAGTATACAGCAGATGATCAAACGGCAGCTCACTAAAAGCCACCGCGATATCGACCTCGCCCAGCACCACACATATCATGTCGGAGGAAAAATAACGAGCCACAGCATCGGCGAACGTCTGCGCAAACTTTGGTGCCGCCTCACTCATTTTAATCATGATTCTATTGCCAGCAGCGAGCGCATCTATCATCGGGCCTACGGCCAAAAACAGCGGATAGTTCCAAGGCACCATGATGCCGACCACCCCTAACGGCTGCGGCTGGATTTCGTTGTGGGCTGGCATATACAGTGCCGAGATCGGCGCACGCTGAGGCTTCATCCATTTTTTGCCGTGTTTTCTGGCATGACTAATCCCTGTAAAACTCGGGAACAACTCAGCAAACTGCGTCTCAGACTCACTACGATGGCCAAAGTCAGCGCTGATTGCACTGGCAAAGCTGGCTTGGTTGTCGCTGAGCATCATCTCAAGGTTATCCAGCTGCGTCTCACGTGTGGCCCAGTCGTTTATCGGCTGCGTACGGCTCAGCGCTTGTAGATGCTCAAATTGCGCTCGCATCTCTTCGGCAGTGTGCGCGATACTAGAGGTTTGATGCGGCATATGCTCATTGATATTTTGGGTATTGTCTGTCATGTCTCTTCCTTGTTATATGCGTTGGGACTGATATACTTTTTTGGGCGAGCGGCGCTGTATTTTTAGCGCACATCCTGCCTGTCTTTGTCTTCAGCAGACCCAACCAAAATCCGTCATAAAAAACAGTCATAAAATTGTATCCCTTACGCTTTGTAGACGCTCCGACGGGCACTTTAATGTAGCGCATCGACTGAGCAATGAATAGCATTTTAAACTGACTAGTGCGTTTTTTAATAGAGCAAAAGTCATCGCTTACGCCGCATCCAAACTTTTTAATTTCCAAATTTTTATTTGGGCGGTATCCAGGGTGTGTCCTCATTTTAAAAATGGCGATAAAAATGAGATAAATCGCCGTCAAACAAGGAAAATAGCGCAGGTAATATCGAGATATTAGTCAGCTATTTGACACCGTTTGGCCAGATTTAGCCATTTTTAGCCCATTTAGATGGCTATCGATTGAATTGAGGATACGCCCTAATAAGCAGATAAGTTTGGGCGACACTGCCAAAAACTGCTACACTTTAGGCAACTGAACTACTTGGACGTGTCCTCATTTTAAAAATAGCAATAAAAATTAGATGAATTGCCGCCAAACACTGTAGGGCGTGTTGAATATTCAACACGCCCTAATCAAACAACGAAAATAGCGCAGATAATATCGAGATATTCATTAGCTATTTGATACTGTTTGGTCAGATTTAGCCATTTTTAACTCATTTAGATGGCTATCGATTTAAGAGGACACGCCCTTGCCTTCATACCTTTTGCCAATTCTATATATCTACCATACGTTGTGACTGCCATGCAAAACGCCATACAACCCCTGAGTGATACGCTGATCAGTAAGTCTTTGTCCGCGGCCGATTATGTCCCTACCTTGGATGCGATGCTCGCGCGCACGCTGACACGTATTGAGTTAAAAAAAACCAAACAGCAGCGCACGCCCGATGAACTGTGGATCGTCGATCACAATGATGTCTATACCTTAGGACAAGCGGGTAAAGAAGAGCACATTTTGCAGCGTACAGACACCCCAGTTATCAAAACCGATCGCGGTGGTCAAGTGACTTGGCATGGTCATGGGCAATTGGTGCTGTATTGGTTATTTGATTTAGAGAGCTTGGGCTGGAGTGTGCGCAATTTAGTCTCACACGCTGAGCAAGCCATCGAAGATGTGATCAATGACTGCTTACAAAGCCACACAGCTGGTGATACGCGCATTCGTGCCCAAGCGCGTCGCGATGCGCCAGGCGTCTATCTCTATGCCGATACCAGCGCAGAGCATGACGACAGCCCTACCGATCAAGGCATTGTATCGACTGAGATCCAGCCGTCGTCCATCATGTTAGGTAAAATGGCGTCATTAGGCTTTAAGATTAAGCATGGTTTTAGTTACCACGGTATCGCTATTAATTTAACTTGTGATTTATCCGCGTTTAATGCCATCAACCCATGTGGCTATGCTGGCATGCAAATGCTTAGGCTGGCTGATTTTATCAACATGGCATCCTCCCCAAAGACACAAAGCGCAGGGCAAGCCCGCGAACCCTTGAGCTATGAGAGCGTCACACAAAAACTCATCGACAATATCGCTCAGCGCCATGCAGGACAGATAGCACTGCGCCCGTTGGCGCCCAAACCAAGTCGCTAAAGCTTTTAGCCTTTGAGTCTTTTTTTGCATAATATCTTGCACGCTTAGACTTAAGCATTTTGAGAAAAATTGTTGCAAACTTGCTATAATCGCTGGCGGTACAGACAGCTGTCACACCTATATGACAGCTCAGCTCAACCTTTGAGCTTTTCTTATTGTATTTAGACATTTAAAACAAAAGCAAATCGGAGTATTTTATGGCAGATTTTAATAAAATTTTGGACGCAGGCGACGTAGACGGCGGCATCATCAACGTGGTAGTAGAAATCCCTACCGGTAGCAGCCATAAAATCGAATGGAACCGCGAATTGGCCGTGTTTGAGCTGGATCGTATCGATCCACAAATCTTTGCCAAGCCTTGTAACTACGGCTTTATCCCGCAAACGCTAGACGAAGATGGCGACGAGTTGGATGCGCTGATCATCACAGAGCAGCCACTGCCGACTGGTGTTTTCTTAAAAGCCAAAGTCATCGGCGTGATGAAGTTTGTGGATGATGGCGAAGTCGATGACAAAATCGTCGTCGTACCAGCGGATGACCGTGATACCGGCAATGCATACAACAGCTTAGAAGACCTACCTAAACAGCTGATCAACCAGCTACAGTTCCACTTCAGCCACTATAAAGACCTGAAAAAAGCGGGCACCACTGTGGTTGAATCATGGGGCGACGTGGCTGAGGCCAAAGAAGTCATCAAAGAGTCTATCCAGCGCTGGAAAGACCTATAAGCCACCACTGAGACCCAGATAATCTCGCTGCAATATACCGCTGTCATAACAATGATGGCGGTATTTTTTTGTTTATCCACTGCTCAACTGCCGTTCACCGCTTGAATGGTGCTTGGTTAAAATGGTTATAATAACTCATGCTTACATGCTATATGCTCATCGACAATAAGGAACACCATGTTTAACCCCGACCCAAGCTCAAAGCCAGTTAATCCAAAGCTGCCAAAAGATGTGATCATGATGGTTGAAAAAAACAACCTCGTCATGGCCATCAAGACATTGGCGCAAGATGAAAATATCAGTATGGATGAAGCCAAGGTGCGAATAGACGCTTATGAAACCGCGTTAAAAGTAAAGCAGCAACAAAAACTCAATACCATCGCAAACAAACAAGGCATCTCTAATCACGCCATTAGCTTTGATCGAGAGCAAGAAACAAAAGAAGAGCTAGAATCTGGCAAACTGATCAAAACACGCGTCAAAACCACCAAGCAGACTCAAGGTTTTAAAGACTTACAACAAGGGGTTGATAGCCAGCTAAACAACTTGGGATACAAAAAACCCTTAATGCCATATTGGACAAAACGTTTATTACTGATTGTGGTGATTATGGCGGGATTGTTTTGGATATTGTGGCGGGTGTTTGGTTAGGGCGACATGGCGGGTTTTATAGTTAGCTGAATGTAAAACTGTTATGGATTTAAACACGCTACTGGTATAAATTTTACTTGCGTGCTGCGTTCCCAGAGGCTGCGTAAAATTCATCCCAGTAGCCCTATGACATTTTTAGAGTATATCGACTATGTTGAGGCATACCCTTTACCAGCTGCGCTTATCAAAATACGTGGTGGTACAAACGCTAACAAATTCTTACCTTCAGCCCCGTGAAAACAAAAAAACTGTCTGGTATTTTGGCTTGTTATAGTGAGTTCAGTATAAAAACGATACCGCAGGACTGGGATGAATTTTACGCAAGGTTTGATCTTAACGACAATAAGGATATTAAAATGAAAACATCTATAGCGGCAAAATCGCTTAAAAATAAATTATGGATAGTATGCTGGGTGAGTATCTTGGGTCTTGGTGCTTGCAGCAATGAGACCCAAAAACCAGATGATAACAATAATAATATAGAATCTAGCGAAATAACGCCTGTGCAAACAGCGAGCGAAGAGAAAGACCAAGCTCCTACTCCTAACTCTACAGAAGATGAGGAAGGTGCGGGAGGTACAGCCTACTATTCTAGCAGTGGCAGTGTAGAAAATGACCAAAAAGCTGATGATACGGTGACGGTCAATGAAAACAACCCCAACTTAGATAAGACATCCGCAGATGGGGTGCAATAAGTAAGGATCAAGCCTCTGTAGGGAGCCTTTCTGCACTCCCTACTGAGCGCTTATACTAGTGATGCTCACCAGGCAGTATTTTTGCAAAAATACGCTGCGCTAAATTTGGCTTACTATCGGTCGTCTGGGCAGCCGTCGAGCTTGGGAAGATACGATAACCAATAGACTGTACCCCCACGTTAAATGCAGGTACCAACGAGTAGCTTGCAGACGCAAATCTACCCATGTTGCTGGCGATACTGTTTGGTTTATGGACGATCGCTTTGGCGATCATCATCGCCGCCTCATCAGGCATCAATGCTGGCATATAACGATACAGCTTGGTCGGTGCAATCATCGGCGTGCGCACCAGTGGCATAAAAATGTTGGTGACTTTGATATTATCGCCTTTGACCTCTGCTGCCAGACAGCGACTAAACGCATCAAGCGCTGACTTTGAGGCGACATAAGCGGCAAAACGCGGACTGTTTGCCAGTACGCCAATGGAGGAAATATTGACAATTTGCCCCTTCTTTCTGCCAATCATCGTCGGAAGTAGTCCCAAAATAATCTTTACCGCACCAAAGTAATTGACATCCATCGTGCGCTCAAAATCATGAAAACGGTTGACAGATTCATGCACTGAACGGCGAATCGAGCGCCCCGCATTATTGACCAACACATCGACATGACCAAAATCAGCAAGAATCCGTTTACTGACGTCTTCTATATCATCCATATCGGTCAAATCACATGGATAATAACTTGCCCTGCCACCGAGTGTTTCGATATTGTCCGCGACAATTTTTAGCTTGTCTTTGGTACGTGCCAACAAAATCACATGAGCGCCGCACTCACTGAGCAAAAAAGCCGTACGCTCGCCGATACCACTTGAGGCACCCGTGATTACGATATGCTTACCTTTAACCGCTTTGGCGATTGCTTTTTTTGAAGGGTTGGCCATAAAAAGTCCTTTTTGTTTGTTTTATGTTCTTTTGTAGGATAGCAAAAAATATGGCCTGAGGTGAATAAATCGTCAGTCAAACATCGCGATTGATGATTATTTACCCGCCCTAGTGACTACTGATGCGTACACAAAAAATCCTCGACCACACGAAACTGTCCTGCGGTACTCTCTTCGCCATACATCGCTTGGCGAAAGGCATTGGAATTTGGGATGCCCGTGGTGTACCACGCAATATGCTTACGCGCAATACGGCAGCCTGAGTATTCGCCATAAAAATCGTACAGCTCTTGTAGATGCGCGAGCACAATCTCTTTAATCTCGCGAATACTTGGTGCTGGTAGCCGCTCACCTGTCCGCAAAAAATGACCAATATCACGAAACAGCCACGGCTGACCTTGAGCGGCGCGCCCTATCATCACGGCATCGCAGCCTGTCATCTCGTAGACATATTGGGCTTTTTCAGGGCTATCGATATCGCCATTGGCAATGACAGGGATACCGATACTGTCTTTGACTTCGCGTATCAGCTCATAACGCGCCGTACCTGTATACATATCCTCACGCGTCCGCCCATGAATCGCAATCGCTGCGATACCAGCTTGCTCAGCACGGCGTGCCACTCGCAAGATATTTTCGCGGCCGTTTTCATAACCCAGTCGCGTCTTTAGGGTGACGGGAGCATCGACTGCGCCTACCGCCGCATCGAGCAGACGCGCCACCAAATCTTCGTCTTGCAGTAAGGCTGAGCCTGCCAGCTTACGGCAAACTTTTTTGGCAGGACAGCCCATATTGATATCAATAATCTGCGCGCCATTGTCAATCTGATAACGCGCCGCTTCAGCCAATTTATCAGGCTCAGCCCCTGCTATTTGTGCCGAGATGGGCGCAATTTCATTATCAAAATTGGCACGGTACAAAGACTTTTTGCTGGCATAAAGCGCGGTATCGGCGATGATCATTTCACTGACAGCATGCCCTGCGCCAAAAGATTTGCACAGTCTACGAAAAGGGTTGTCCGTCACGCCGGCCATGGGCGCGACCATCAGACGGTTTTCGATACTCAGACCACCGATATCAAGCGGCTGTAATAAGGGATGCTGAGCGGCAACTGGTGCTGAAGAATCAGCCATCACAGGATTCGCAGAAGTATTTATAGACATAAAAAACGGCTTGATTTGCATAGAAAACAAGCCGTTATTCTAAGGGTTCGTACGCATATTGCAAGCCATTCACGTCAATCCTTGAGAGTTTCCCAAACTTTGTGTAACTGCTTATAATCCACTAACCGGAGAATAAGCAATGACTAAGCAAACCGACCTTAAAAAACTTGCCCAGCAAATGGCTAGCAGCATGAAAAGCTTTGATGACAT